>CAMFCK010000219.1 GCA_945948775.1 uncultured Clostridia bacterium | reverse complement strand
TCTTTGAGTCCGCCACCTTTGACGCTGCAAGCGTACGTCTTACAGCTCAGCACTGCGGTCTGCGTACCGAGGCATCCTCGCGCTATGAGAAGGGGCTTGATCCGAATAATACAGTTCCGGCAATTGAACGCGCCTGCCAGCTAGTAGAAGAGCTCGGATGCGGCGAGGTCGTAGGAGGAATAATTGACATAAAAGGCAATGTCAAATCACAGCCCGTACTTTCTTTGCGTCCTGACAAGATAAACGCGTTTTTAGGCACAGATATTCCGGCATCGGATATGATAAAAACACTTACACGGCTTGAATTTAGCGTTGACGAAGCAACAATGAAGGTAGTACCTCCATCTTTCCGTCCTGATATTGAATGTGAAGCGGATATTGCCGAGGAAATAGCGCGCTTTTATGGCTATGATGCAATTGCGTCAACGCTCCTTACCGGAGAAGCGACAGTCGGCAGAAAGACGGAACTGCAAAAGGTACGCGACAGCATCAAAAAGGTTCTTACAGCTCAGGGGTTGTCTGAGATATGCACATATACCTTTACAAGTCCGTCGTATTTTTCAAAGCTCAGAATTGCGCAGGACGATCCCTTACGCAATACTGTAAAAATAACAAATCCTCTCGGCGAAGATACGTCTATAATGCGTACAACTACAATTGCATCCATGCTTGATACTCTTTCCTATAATTACAGTCACCGAAATGAAAATGTCGGACTGTTTGAGATAGGCAAGGTATATCTCCCCTGTGAAGCGGAGCTGCCAAACGAGCCGGAAAGGATTTCGATAGGACTTTACGGCAATGTGGATTTTTACAATATTAAAGGCATTACAGAGGAGCTTCTAAGCGTTCTTAATGTAAAGGGAGCAAAATTCCGTCCTGTATCTGATAATCCCACCTTCCACCCCGGCAGATGTGCTGCTCTTGAAATCGAAGGTCGGTATGCAGGTATTCTCGGAGAGATACATCCTGATGTGCTTCAGGCGTATGAACTCGAAGTTCCCTGCTATATTGCAGAGCTTGACCTTTGTACGCTATTCGGTGCAATAAATAATGAAATTAAATACAGCCGTCTGCCGCGTTTCCCTGCTGTAACTCGCGATATTGCTCTGCTCGCTGACAAGAGCGTTGCGGTTGCCGAGCTTGAGGAAACAATCACGAAAGCAGCCGGCGGATTGCTTGACACAGTAAAGCTGTTCGACGTATATGAGGGTGCCCAGATTCCAGCAGGAAAAAAGAGCATCGCTTATGCAATTTCCTTCCGTGCCCCCGACCGCAGCCTTACCAATGAAGAGGTTAACAGGGTATTCAATAAAATTGTTAAGGATCTTGAGTATAAAAACGGTGCAAAACTGCGGTAAAAAGCACGATAACTACAGGGCGGAGACCGGTATTTAATACCGGTCAGTACGCCTTAAAAATAGAAGGACAGGATAAAATATGATAGGAGCATTACAGAATGGACTTTGTTGCGATTGATTTTGAAACGGCAACATCCGCGCGCACAAGTGCATGCAGTCTTGGTATATGCGAGGTGAAAAACAATACAGTAATTAACCGCTGCGATACGCTGATACGTCCGGTTCCTTTTGAATTTAACGAATATAATGTTAAAATTCACGGTATAACGCCGGACATGGTCTGGGACGCACCAACTTTTGCCGAGCTTTGGCCTGATATAAGACATATGCTTGACAATCGCCTTGTTGTAGCGCACAATGCTAGCTTTGATATAAATGTACTTTGCAAAACACTTGAACATTTTGGCATTGAATATCCCTGCTTTGACTATTTATGTACGGTAAAGCTTTCGCAGAAGGCATACCCGGAGCTTGAAAGTCATAAGCTGAATGCGCTGGGAATGGCTCTCGGAATAAGCTTTGCCCATCACGATGCCTGTGACGATGCCTATGCCTGTGCGATGGTTTTGCTCAATATATTAAATGACTACAATATTAATAGTCAAGATGAGTTGACAGAGCATTTTAATATTGGTATAGGACATATCTATCCGGGCTTCATAGAGCCATGCACAAAGCACAAAAAAAGACTCAGAAAAAAATCGGTTTGTCCGGGCGCTGAAATATAATCATTAAAAATGGGAAGAATAATACACATACAGCCGTACAGATACGCGAGGAGGTTATGTAATGGCGCCGGAAGAATTATTGCAAGAAGCTTCACTGCTTAAGGAAGCTATAATTTATAACAGAAGATATCTGCACAAACACGCAGAAACAGGCTTTGAATTGAAGGATACGCTTTCCTTTGTCAAGCAGGCGTTGACAGATATAGGATACACTCCGTCAGAGTGCGGGAAAGCAGGTCTTGTTGCTTTGGTAGGGGGCAAAAAGAGCGGAAAAGTGTTTCTTCTTCGCGCTGACATGGACGCATTAAATATCAAAGAGGAGTCAGGAGTTGATTTTTCTTGTTCAAACGGGCATATGCATGCCTGCGGACACGATATGCACACAGCCATGCTGCTCGGTGCTGCAAAGCTTTTAAAAGAGCATGAAAATGAAATTCAGGGGACTGTAAAACTTATGTTTCAGCCTGCTGAGGAAATTTTTGAGGGCTCGAAGGATATGATTTCAGCAGGCTTGCTTAAAAATCCGGAAGTTGATGCAGGGCTGATGATTCATGTTATGGCAGGAATGCCCTTTGAGACCGGTACAGTCATCGTTTCTCCTCCCGGTGTCGGCGCGCCGGCAGCAGACTATTTTGAAATAACGGTACATGGAAGGGGCTGTCACGGCTCCATGCCGAATACCGGTGTTGACCCTATTGTTGCGGCAGCGCATATTCTGATTGCACTTCAGGAAATTAATTCAAGAGAATTGGCAATGGGCGACAGGGCAGT
>CAMFCK010000218.1 GCA_945948775.1 uncultured Clostridia bacterium | reverse complement strand
ATAAGATAGGCTTCTGTGTATCGCTGTGCTGAGGACCATATGGATGCGCCGTGCGGCAGAACGTCAAATAATGCAAAGCAGAGCATCAGCACTCCTACGGCTTCAAGCGCGCTTATCCACCATAAGCGCTTAAGGTCGGATTTGATTATGCCTTTGTTAAATAATGATGTTTTCAAGCTCATAGCCCATACCTCCAAGCTCATATATGAATACTTCTTCAAGAGTAAGCGGCAGCTTTCACTGTGCAAAATGTCAAGCTCTTCAAGCTCCTTCGGCAGAGTACGGCCGGCAAAAGCAAGCTGTAGCTTATGGATGTTTCCCTTTACCTCGTCGAGTGCTTTCTCAAGCACAAGCCTGCCGTTATGCATGATGCCTACATGGTCGCAAACATCCTCAAGCTCACGGAGATTATGCGAAGATACAAGCACCGTCATGCCTCGTTCCGCAACATCCTGAAGCATAAGCCTCCATACATTTTTGCGCATTACCGGGTCAAGCCCGTCTACCGGCTCGTCGAGAATCATTATTTCGGGCATTGCGCTGATTCCGAGCCAGAACGCTGTCTGCTTCTGCATTCCCTTTGACAGCCTGCGTACCTTGCGTTTTGTATCAATTTTAAATATATCGCCGAGTGCGGCAAAGCGCTCCTCATTCCATGCAGGGTATATGCTGCGGTATAGCGCCGCCATATCCTTTATCGAATAGGTGTGAAAACAGAAAATTTCATCCGGTATGCAGCATATTCTGCTTTTTATGCTGTTGTTTTCATATACCGGCTGAGACGCGATCTCGATTTTCCCGCTGTCTGGACGGTACACACCGCTCAGGTGCTTGATAATGGTGGTTTTGCCGGCTCCGTTCGGGCCGATAAGCCCGTAAACGCTTCCATGCGGTACATGCAGTGTAAGACCGCACAGCGCATCAAATCCGTCAAAGCTTTTTGATACGTTAAGAACTTTTATCATCTGTCCTTTCCTCCTTCATATATTTTGTCAAGTATCCGGATTATGCTTTGCTTTGGCACACCGAGATATAAAAGCTCTGAAAATTTTGCTTCAAGCCCGGACAGAAGCTGTGTGCTGTCGGTCTGTCCTCTTGCGCAGGCTGCCGGGCAGACGAAGCTTCCCTTGGCTTTTTGAGAATAAATAAATCCCTCTGCTTCAAGCTCCTTGTACGCTTTTTGTATCGTGTTGGGATTGATGGCAAGCGAAGCGGCAAGCTCGCGCACCGACGGTATCCTTTCGTTTTCACTAAGCGCACCGGATATAATAAGCTCTTTGAGCTTATCGTGTATCTGCTCATGCAGCGGGCGGTGGTCTGTGAAATTAAGCTGCAGCAAAAAATCACCTCCTGATATGTATTAACTGTATTAATACATATAATACAGTATAAAATTATAAATGTCAATAGAAATTTAATGATTTTTATGAAAAAAAATAAAACTGTGGAAAAATACGCAAAGGTGTGATAGAATATAAGTGATTTGTGTTTCGGGAGGAAAGATAGCATGACTGGCAGAATACATTCAACAGAATCCTTTGGCACGGTGGACGGACCGGGTATACGCTTTGTGGTATTTATGCAGGGCTGTCCGATGCGATGCCTGTACTGCCATAATCCTGACAGCTGGGATATAAACGGCGGAACAATGATGAGCACGGAGGAAATACTTGATGAATATGAGCGGTGCCGTGCCTTTTTGAAAAACGGAGGACTGACCGTTACGGGAGGCGAACCGCTTTTGCAGAAGGAATTTGTTGCAGAGCTTTTCAAAAAAGCAAAAAAGCGCGGTATTCATACCTGCCTTGACACCTCCGGCGTGACCTTTTTAAAAGAAAGAGCGGAGGAGTTTGACGCTCTGTTATCTGTGTGTGATTTGGTTATGCTTGATATAAAGCACATTTCGGATGAAGAACATAAAAAGCTGACCGGACATACAAATAAAAATATACTTGACTTCGCGCGATATATAAGCAGTCGCGGCGTGCAGCTGTGGATAAGGCATGTTGTTGTGCCGGGTATAACCGACAGCAGAAGCGAATGGTATGCGCTCGGAAGCTTTTTAGCTGAGCTTCCCACGCTGAAGGCCGTTGATGTTCTGCCATATCACGATATGGGCAGGATAAAGTACGAGGCGCTTGGTATAGAATATCCTCTTGCCGGAACGCCTCCGCTTGAAAAAGATATAGCAGTACGGGCAAAAAATGTAATTCTGCAAGGGCTGACCGATGCGTTAAAGAACCCCAGCCGTCAGAAGTAAATTATTTTAAAAGCATATCGACCGTTTCGGGATCCGGCTCAAGATAGAGCGTTCCGCTGTCTGCGTCAATCAGCGCGGCTTTTCCTGTTGTAAGTATATCTCCGCTGCACTCGACACAGCAAAGGGCAGGTATCCCCATTTTTTTTGCAAGTATTGACGCATGGGAATCGGGAGCGCCGTGAGTCAGGATAAGTCCTGTTATCATGCCTTTTTCCGGCAGCAGGATTTCGCTTGGCGACAGCTCTTCACAGGCGACTATGGACGGTTTTTGCAGCTGCGGATACGGCTGACTTGCGCTTTTGAGTATAGCAATTACACGCTCGCATATATCGCTCACGTCCGCACGCCTTGCGCGCATATACCCGTCTGACATTCCGGCGAATACAGCGGTAAGTATATCAGCAGTTTCGGCTACGGCAGCTTCTGCGTTTACCTGCTTGCGGGCAATTATTGAGCACACCGATTCGGTGAAGGTATCATCATCAAGCATCAGCTGATGTATGTAGAAAATCATGGCAGCCGCTTCGTCAAGCTCGGCATAGGCGCGGTCGTACAGCGCGGACAGCTCCTCGAATTTGCGGGGACGGTCGGGGCTGAAGAGCA
>CAMFCK010000217.1 GCA_945948775.1 uncultured Clostridia bacterium | reverse complement strand
ACTATATAGTAATGGAGCTTGTGGACGGCATCACATTAAAGGAGTATATCAGCCGTACCGGAAAGCTTGATTGGCGGCGTGCGTGTGATTTTGCCATGCAGATCGGACTTGCCCTTGAGTGTGCGCATGAGAATAATATTATTCACCGCGATATAAAGCCGCATAATATTCTTATTACGCGTGATAATACCGTTAAGGTTGCGGATTTCGGCATCGCGCGCGCCGTATCGGGCGATACTACCGTTGCAAGCCGCGAAACTATGGGCTCGGTGCGGTATATATCCCCGGAACAGGCGCGCGGCGGATATGTTGACGCAAGAAGCGATGTATATTCGCTCGGAGTTGTGCTTTATGAAATGCTTACCGGAGAGGTTCCGTTTGACGGCGATAATCCGGTGGCTATAGCGATGATGAAGCTTAATGACGAGCCTGTTTCCTGTCGCTATCTTAACCCCGATATTCCCGAAAGGGTTGAGCAGATAACGATGCGCGCCATCGCAAAGGAGCAGCACGCAAGGTATCAGACAGCAATCGAGATGGTAACCGATTTGAAGGAGGCCGTAGATGACGGCTATGCACCGCGGAGCAGGGAAAGCGCTGTTCGTGCGGGGCAGGAGCAGAGATATCAGGGCAGACGACGTGCGCAGGATAAAAAAGCAAAGAAAAAGGGCGTAAATCTTAAAGTAATAATTGCAGCTGCGGTAATCGCCGCTGTACTCTTAGGCTTTTTGGTAAACTTCATAATGAGCGGCGGCGCAAAGGAGGTAGAGGTGCCGGAGCTTCTGGGAATGACGATAGAGGAGGCTATTTCCAAGGCGGCGGAATATGGGCTTGAGATAGACGAGGACAATATTGAATATGATACCTCGGATGAATATGAAGAAGGGCAGATCATGCTTCAGGATCCGGGTGCAAACCAGTATATGAAGCAGAACCGAAAAATAAAGGTAACGCTCAGCTCCGGTGAGACGGAGGGTGATATACCTGTGCCGAAGGTCACAGGAATGAAAGAGGAGGACGCAAAAGCGGAGCTTTTAAGATTAAAGCTGAAATATGAAACGAAAGAGGAGCCGAGCGACAGCGTTACAGCCGGGTATGTTATAAAGCAGACGCCGGCAGAGGGAACCAAGGTTTCGGAGGGAAGCAGCATACTTTTGCATATATCAACCGGCGCGGACAATGATGTGCCGGGTGTTGTCGGCGAAACGCTTACAGCCGCGAGAAAGCTTATCACTGCGGCGGGATTTAAGGTAAGCATAACCGAAAGGGAAACGGATAATGCCAATGAAGTCGGAAAGGTTCTTTCGCAGAAGCCGGAAAAGGATACTAAAGCAAATGCCGGAGCTTCAATAAATATAGTTGTCGGCGTTGAACCCAAAGCGGCAGAACCTGCGCCGACGCAGGCGCCTGCGGTTACGTCTGCGCCCGCTGCACCGACTGCCACTCCTGATACTTCGCCGGTAAAGAGAAAGACGCTGACAATACAAATACCGGAGGATGCGCCGGAAACCGTTCAGGTCACAGTAGTTGCAAACGGTAAAAAAATATATGACAAGCGGCATAATAAATCCGAGGGTACGGTGGATATTCTTGTAGAAGCGAGAAATGACGCAACCGTAGAAGCGTATATTGACGGCGAGCTTGTAATGAGCAGAATAGTTGAATTTTAAACCTGTGGGAAAGGGAAATAAGCTTTGAAGGGGATAATAACCAAAGGTATTGGCGGATTTTATTATGTTAAAGCGGAGGACGGCACGGTATATGAATGTAAGGCGCGTGGCGTATTCCGCAAAAATGATATTAAGCCTACAATAGGCGACAGAGTTGAAATAAGCGGCGGCAGTATAGAAAGGATTTATGAGCGCAGCTCATATCTGATACGTCCGAGCGTGGCGAATATAGATAATCTTGTTATAGTAATTGCCGCGGCAAATCCTGCGCCGGATCTGCTGCTTGCTGATAAACTGACAGTAGCAGCGGATTCGGCAGGAATAACACCGGTAATCTGTATAAATAAGACCGACCTTGCCGCACCGGAACAGCTTGCGCGTATATACGAAAGCGCAGGCTACCGCGTTATAGTCATGTCTGCGGCGGAGCAAAGCGGCGAACAGGAGCTGAAAGAGGCAATAAGAGGCAGAGTGTCAGCGTTTGCCGGACTTTCCGGAGTGGGAAAGTCGAGCATACTCAACCTGCTGTGCGGCAATGTTGCCGAAACGGGCGAGGTTTCGCGCATTAACCGCGGAAAGCATACCACAAGACATGTGGAGCTTTTTGAAACGGAGGACGAAACGTATATTCTCGATACACCCGGCTTCAGCTCGCTAAAAATTACCGAGATATGCGATATAAAGGCGTCTGAGCTTGCCGGATATTTCCCGGAATTTGCAAATGCCGGAGAGTGCAGATTTAAAGGCTGCTCACATATAAATGAGCCGGACTGCGCTGTCAAGCGTCTGGTTGAAAGCGGAGATGCTGCCTCGTCAAGATATGAAAGCTATAAGGAACTGTACAAACAGCTTAAAGAAGTAAAGGATTGGGAGAAAAATGAAAAATTTTAAGCTTGCACCCTCAATATTGGCGGCGGATTTTTCCAAATTGGGGGAAGAAGTGGCAGAATGTGAAAGAAGCGGTGCGCCATGGCTGCACATTGATGTTATGGACGGGATTTTTGTACCGAATATAAGCTTCGGCACGGTTGTGTGCGACGCGCTTCGAGATAAAAGCAGTATGTTTTTTGACGTTCATCTGATGATAACCGAGCCGGAACGCTATATCGCACGTTTTATAAAAAGCGGAGCGGACGGTGTGACCTTCCATGTCGAAGCGACCGAAAAACCGGAGGAGTGCATAAGCATTATCAAGTCGGCAGGAAAGAAAGCGGGCATT
>CAMFCK010000216.1 GCA_945948775.1 uncultured Clostridia bacterium | reverse complement strand
ATACTCTGTATGTGCCGGTAGATCAGATGGATATGCTGTATAAGTATGTCGGAAGCGGAGAAAAGACGGTAAAGCTCAATAGGCTCAGCGGCTCGGAATGGAACAAGACAAAGCAACGAGTCAAGGCGTCGACCGCAGATATGGCAAAGAAGCTTGTTGCGCTTTATGCGCAGAGAGAGCATGCAAAGGGATTTGCATTTTCGCCGGATACGCCGTGGCAGCGCGATTTTGAGGATACATTCAGCTATAGCGAAACGCAGGATCAGCTTCGCTCAATAGAAGAGGTAAAGCGTGATATGGAAAGCGAACGACCTATGGACAGGCTGCTTTGCGGTGACGTTGGCTACGGCAAGACGGAAGTAGCGCTGCGAGCTGCTTTTAAGGCAGTCACCGATTCAAAGCAGGTGGTGTATTTGTGCCCGACAACCATTCTTGCCATGCAGCATTATGAAACCTTTAAAAACCGAATGGCAAATTTTCCAATAAGGATAGAAATGCTTTCACGCTTCCGCACTCAAGGTGAACAGACACAGATTATAAAGAAGCTTAAAACCGGTGAAATAGACATTCTGATAGGCACACACAGAATATTGCAGAAGGATGTTATATTTAAAGATGCGGGGCTGCTGATAATTGACGAGGAGCAGCGTTTCGGCGTGGCGGATAAGGAACGCATCAAGGAGCTGAAAAAAAATATTGATGTGCTTACAATGACCGCACCGCCTATTCCGAGAACGCTGCATATGGCGATGCTTTCCGTTCGGGATATGAGCCTTCTTGAAACTCCGCCCGAAAACAGATACCCTGTCGAAACCTTTGTTCTGGAGCATAATCCGGTTGTTCTTGCCGATGCTATGAAAAAGGAGCTTGCACGCGGCGGACAGGTATTTTATCTTTATAACCGTGTGAAGGGGATATACAGCGTCGCTGAACGCATAAGGGCAATGATTCCTTCAGCGCGTGTTGCTGTAGGACACGGTCAGATGCGCGAGGAAGAGCTTGAGGAAATAATGTATGATATGGTAAACGGCGATACAGATATACTCGTATGCACTACAATAATCGAAACCGGACTGGATATTCCTAATGCGAATACAATTATAATCGAAAACGCTGACAGAATGGGACTTTCGCAGCTCTATCAGCTACGAGGACGCGTTGGACGTTCAAACAGAAGCGCATATGCGTATATGACATACAAGCGCGACGGAATGCTTTCCGAAACGGCGCAGAAGCGTCTTTCCGCTATCCGTGAGTTTACGGAATTCGGCTCCGGCTTCAAAATTGCAATGCGAGATTTGGAAATCCGCGGCGCAGGGAATATACTCGGTGCTGAACAGCACGGTCACATGGATTCGGTTGGGTATGACATGTACTGCCGTATTCTCGAGGAAAGCGTAAAGGAAGCGCAGGGGGCGCAGGTAAGCGAGGCAAGCGAAACGGTCATTGACATAAGCGTTGACGCATTTATTCCTGAGCATTATGTGAAGAATCCCAATCACCGCATAGACATCTATAAGCGTATAGCGGCGATTGCCTCAGAAGACGATGCATCGGATGTTACAGACGAGCTTATCGACCGCTACGGCGATATTCCAAAGCCGGTCAATAACCTGATAGAAATTGCAAAGCTCAAGGCATTGGCTTCAGAATGCTCTGTTTCTGAAATTTCGGAGAAGAATGGCGCGATTATTTTTACTTTTATTAAGGATTCCCTGCTGCCGGAGGTGGTAATGGGATTAATTCAGAAGCTTCCTAACAACCTGAAAATAGGAGCGTCAGAACCGCCAAAAATCACCTATTTTGATAAAAATATGAAAGATAAGCTATCTAATATTAAATTTATATTACAGGCTATAATTTCATTGAAGAAAAGCGCGGATTAGGTTATAATGTAAGCAGTGAACATGTATGGGAGTGTAATACTATGAAGAGAATTTCTGTTGCAATATGTCTTATATTATGTCTTATGACAAGCGCGTGTGGCAGCAGCTACGCTGCGACAGCAGGGAAGTGGAAAATATCAGAGGGTGAGCTTGATTTCTATTTGTCAAGCATAAAAAGCCAGATGAGCGGAACAGAGCTTGCATCAGATGAGGACTGGCAGAATCAGGAGATAGAGGGTATGCGCGCAATCGATTTTGCAAAGGAGCGCGCGCTTGAAACTGCTGCTGATAATATTGCATATGTTGAAATAGGTGAATATCTCGGCGTTGAGCTTACTGACGATGACCAAAAATCCATAAAGAATATTAAGGACAGTCTTGTAAAGCAATATGGCGGGGAAAACGGCTATAAGTCGTTTTTAAAAACGCAGAATATTGATGACGCTTTTATAGATATGCTTTGCAAATCAATGATATATTCAGAGAAGCTTGCCGATATAGCCGAGCAGCAAAACCCGGCTACAGACGCCGAGCGGGAGGCCGCATTTAAAAAAATGTCTGAAGACGGATATTATAAGGCAAAGCATATTCTTATATTGACCGCTGACGGACAGACTATGCAGCCGCTGTCTGATGAAGAACAGCAAAAGGCAAAGGAGCTGGCGGAGGAGCTTTATCAAAGAGTTCTTTCGGGAGAGGACTTTGACACGCTCATGAATGAGTATTCACAGGATCCGGGGCTTGCAGGAAACCCGGACGGATATGTCTTTTCAACAGGCGAAATGGTGCCTGAGTTTGAAAACTGCGTTGACAGTCTGCAAATTGGTGAGACAGGCTTTGTAAAAAGCGACTATGGATACCATATCATAAGACGTCTTCCGCTTGATATGTCGGAGCTTGAGGAGCAGATTGATTCACAGCTAAGAAGTCAGAGACTAAGCGATGCTATGTCGGAATGGAAAACGGAGGCTGGATTTACTGTTGTAAAAAACAAAAGCGTATTTGATAA
>CAMFCK010000215.1 GCA_945948775.1 uncultured Clostridia bacterium | reverse complement strand
AGAACCACTCAGGGCTTTCCTTGAACACAGGATCGTCGTAGTTGGACTCTGTCTGATCCTCATTATACGCATTCGCGGCCTTCTGGAATGCATACATATAATTGTAATTGTCATAGTCAAGCATGAAGGAGCCCCATATACCCTTTTCAGGATCGGTCAGCTTCTTAGCGGTTTCAACATATTTCTCCCATGTCCAGCCCTCAGCTGTAGGATACTCAACACCTGCTTCATCAAAGATCTTTTTATTGTAGAAGGTCAGCCATATGTCCGAAAATGCCGGAAGTCCATAGGTCTTGCCATCGCCGTATGAAGCGGCATTGTCGCCGAATACAGCTTTTATATCATAGTTTGCATTTATAGCAAGTTCATCAAGCGGCGTCAGCACGCCTGCGCTGTAATAATTTTTCAGCTTTGCGTCTGTTCCGTACAAAATATCAAGCTCATCGCCTGCCATAAGGCTTACAAGCGCTTTGTCAACCTCTCCGGCATTTGTATTCGGAACGATGGTAAACTCAATGTTTATACCTGTCTTTTCTTTGACAAGGTTTACAAGCTCTACCGTTTCTCCTCCCTGAGTTGCCGTTTCGGAAACCGCATAATGGAGCGTAACGCCCTCATAGGGTTTATCGCTGCTAGCCGCCTGTGTAGGCTTCGGCTCGTCAGCAGTACCGCAGGCTGCAAGAGAGCTGACAGTTGCACAAGCCAGAATAAGAGCTAATGCTTTTTTCATTGCTTTCATGATTTAATCCTCTCCTTATGAATATTTCTTTCCTATACCTATATTGTACCTTCAAATATAAAATCTTTCTATAGGCAGATTTTTTTATCAATGGTTTATTTTTAATCGCATAAATCTATGCTCTTGACTGCTTATTCCTTCTGTCCGCCTCATCCTTGCCAATTAAAGGCATACTCAAAACGGTCAGGGTGCCTCTGCCCTGTCTTGAATATATCTCCAGACCGTCATCAATACCAAAATTCAGCTTTAAGCGTTCGTAGACATTATGCAGACCTATTCCGGTACTCTTTCTGCGTGCGCGCGCGTTATCTTCATCCGGCGGACGTACTCCTGTTTTTATCTGGAGGCGTACCGCTTCCAACCGTTCGCGGCTCATGCCCGCTCCGTTATCAACTACCCTGATGCGGACGCGGTCTCCCACAATATGCGCTGTGATACGCACCCTAAGACTCCGTTCTCCGTCGCACATTCCGTAAACTATTGAATTTTCCAAAAGCGGCTGGAGCATCAGCTTTATCATATAATAATCCTTAAGCTCAGCATTGTCTGCGTCCATCACAAACTCAAGCTTATCGCCATAACGCTGCAATTGCAGCCGTACATACGCAGATGCATGCTCAAGCTCCTGTCTTATGCTGATAAACTGTGCGCCTCCCGCCACCGAAAGTCTGTAAAGCCTGCCAAGTGCTGCCGCCATTCTGCCTATCTGCGGCGCTCCCGCTTCATTCGATTCCCAGACTATCGTTTCGAGCGTATTATAAAGGAAATGCGGATTGATCTGATTCATCAGAACTTCAAGCTCAAGATCGCGCTTCATGCGCTCCATTTCCAGTTTATCCTTTACATTGCGGTTTATACTGTCAAGCATAGCGTTATAATACTCTATCATTCTTCCGATCTCATTGTTGGGATAGTTGGTGATATATGCGTCCAGATCGCCGTTATAAACATTCTGCATTGCAGTATTTATCCTCTCCACCGGCTCCATAAACCTGTTATATATCCACACCAACACAAAGCAGGACGCTATCGCGCAGCCGACAATTCCGAGAAAAATCATGCCGTACAGCCTGTCCACCATTCCTGTCACATTTGCAACCGGAACGCTGATGACCGTAAGCCAATCGTTTATGGTCGAGCGCGACACCACGACAACGCGGTTTCCGTCATATTCAAACCGGTCGTATTTTCTGTTGAGTACCGTATCAACCAGTTTTCTGTCAGCGTATCCGTTATAAACAGCCTGCTCGTCGCTGCTGGAAAGAAGCGTACCGTCGCCGGTCAAAATATATACGTCTGCGCCGTAGCTGTTTGCAACATCGCTGTATTTTGAATAAAGCTTTTCCTCCTGAACGGCAAAAATCTGTACAAAGGTATAGGTGCTGAGAAGACTGGAGAATACTCTGCGAGAGCCGAAAATAACATAATCGTTGCGGATATTTCCGCTTTTGCTCTGGGTGAGAAAATTCTCCTGCACCGGATACCAAAAAAATCTCGCCAGCTTCTCCTTATCGTCCACATTCATGCTTATCAACCGCTCAATGCACGGCTCCTCCTCCATATTTGGATCGATAAAATTGAAAAACTGCTCCTTATTGGTATAAATAGCTGAAATTTTTTCATTAGAACGTAAAATATCATAAGACGCAAAAATGCTGTTCACAATACGCGCGGTAATGCGTTTTTTTTCGGTGGGACGTCCGGTATAATCCACATTTATAAGCTGCCACAGCTGGTCGTTTACTGCAAAATTATCCGACACACCGTAGATGTTCAGCACAGTTTCATCAATTCTGCTGCTTATATACGAAACGCTGCTTTCCAGCTTTGCAATAGCGTCGCTGTTCATCCGGCTTTTAGTCTGGAAAAACATAGCTGATACTACCACAAAAAGCAGGATGAAGCATATCAGAACAGCTCCTGCCGCTTTCATTGAAAAGCTGATGAATCTGTCACGTTTTGTCTTCATTGGCAATCACCCTTTTACTGTGCTTTTCCGCAGGCAAACATACGGTAATCGCCCGGTGTTATACCGTAACGGCGCTTGAATACCTTAATGAAATTAGATACGTCCGCATAGCCTGCCTTCTCTGTTATTTCATAAATTGTCATATCGGTTTTTTCCAGAAGCTCCTTGCTCTTTTCACGACGCTTTTTCGTAA
>CAMFCK010000214.1 GCA_945948775.1 uncultured Clostridia bacterium | reverse complement strand
AACTCTCTTTTCAGATTAGCATCAATGACTAAACCCGTAACTGCTGTTGCAATTGGGATCCTTTGTGACAGGGGCTTGATTTCTTTGGATTATGATATAGAAACATACATAGGTAATTTCGAAAATAATGATATTGTTAAAATGGACGGCAATGGAAACATCATAGAAACAATACCGAGCACAAATAAAATTAAGATCAGGCATCTGCTTGCACATTCCAGCGGTATTTATGATAAAGATAAAGAAGAAATGCCTGATTTGCAAACAGCTGTTGCGCATTATAAAAAAAATGCCCTGCGGATTTTTGATGCGGGTCAAAAACAGTCATATGATACAAGTATGTGCGCATATGATATACTCGCTTATATTGTGGAAAAAGTTACAGGCAAAACTTTTAAAGATTTTGTAAAAGAAAATATGCTGACACATCTGAATATGATGGATACCACATTTTTACCAAATAGAGAGCAGTGGTCGCGTGTCGTTAAAATGCACGATAAGGTTATGGGTAAAAGTGTGGAAAAGGATATGGGTGGGCGCGTTTTCGGAAATTATGACAACCGACGCTGTCTTGCGGGGGCAGGGCTTATCGGAAGTATAGATGACTATGCAAATTTTGCGTCCATGCTGCAAAATTATGGAATATTTGAGGGAAAACGAATTGTTTCCGAGGCTTATATTCAGCAAATGCAACAGCCCGTTACCGGCGAAAATTTGATGGTAAGGGCTTATCAGGCATGGGGACTGGGCGTAAGAGTATTGACGGATAAATACATATTGCCGAAAGGGTGCTACGGTTGGAGCGGAGCATACGGAACTCATTTTTGGATCGACCCGGTCAATAAAATTTATGCCATATATATGAAAAATTCAATGTATGACGGCGGAAGCGAAGCGAAAACGGCGAAGGCTTTTGAAGCGGCCGTCGCAGAATCGTTAACTTAAGGAGAACAGAGATGGATAGAATAATTTATGATTGTGATACATACGACTATTGGTGCAGCGAGGAGGACTACAGCGGAAAAAGCAATAAAAAATATGGAGCTTTTATTGAAGATAACGGGGCATACCGCATAGATACAAAGGATACACCGAGACCGTGGCTTAACTATTTGTGCAATGACAAAATTGCATCAGTTATTTCGAACACAGGTATGGGTTTCTTTTGGTATAAGACCTCGCTTTTAAGAATTACAAAATACGATCATATGATTGATTATCAGCCAAGAACTTTTAAGGATGGGCGAGATATTCTGATTAAAGATACAGAAACGAACAAGACCATAAACGTGTTTAGGGATGCGGATGATATAATCTGTGTACATAAACCGGGAATGTCAAAAATTACAGCTAAAATATCAGGATTTACGGTTAATTTGGAGCTTATAGTACCTAAAGATGATGCTGGGGAATGCTGGAATGTTTCGATAAAATCGGATACGCAAAGGAAAATAAGGATTTCTTTCAGACAGATCTGGTCAGTGGCAAGATTCGGAATACACACGGCAGAGGAGGGCATACCTTATTTATCGGTGCCCGGCAAAAATCAAACCGTTACGAAAATTGAAAACGGAGTAATGCTGCACACGGATAATCCTGATTTGCCGGTTGAGCTTTGGTGCGGCTTTATTTCGCCACAATGCCGTGGAACTGTCATTTCTGAGCAGCGAGAATTGCGAAAAGACGGTAAATACTTCATTTTTCCCACGGTGGAGCTCTATGATGAAATAACTGCCGAGGATAACATGGAATACAAATATAATATTTTCTCATTTGCCGAGGAAAATAAACAAATCTTTTACGGCTTGTGCGACAGATATATCCAATGCAGTGAGTTTGAAAGGCAAAAGGAAGAAACCGCAAAAATGTGGGAGGAGCTACTAAGGTATCCGTCCTGCTCCTTGCCCGATAAAAATATAGAGATGTTTTTGAATATATGGCTGAAAAATCAGATATTTACTACCTTCAGATATGTTCGTTCGGGTTATATCGGCTATCGCGACACTATACAGGATTCGTGGGGATATACCCTGATAGAACCCGGAAAGGTAAGAAATCAAATTCTAAAAACGCTGTCGTTTATGAAAAGCGATGGATCTTGTCCGAGAAATTTTTCTCCCTTCGGGAAAAATGACAGGCACGATTTAAGAAATACAATGGATTCCGCAACATGGATAGGAATGTGTATAAATGACTATATAGCGGAAACAGGCGACAATGATATATTAAATGAAAAAATCCCATATCTTGATTCCGATGAGGAGGAAACCGTTCTTGAGCATATTTCAAGGGCTATGGATCTGCTTTACAAAATGCGGGGAAAAGACGGATTTTGTCTTGTGGCAGACGGTGACTGGAACGATGCAATTGAAGGCATAAGCAAAAGCGGTCCGGCTGTTTCAATCTGGCTGACAATGGCATTTTATTACGCCCAGAACCAGTTTGCGGAGGTTTACTCAGCGGTCGGATATACCGATATTGCAGAAGAATATAAGGCGAGGAACGCAGAACTATGTAATACCATCCGTAATTACGGATGGGACGGCGAGTGGTACATGTATGCAATAAGTGGAAACGGCGAAGCCGTTGGCTCAAAGAAAAATGAAGAAGGAAAAATTCACTTAAATTCAAATACATGGGCAATATTTGCGGAAATAGCCGATAAGGAGCAGTCTGATAAGATTTTTGCATCCATTGACAAATATTTAGATACGTTTGTTGGTCCCGCACTGCTTGCGCCACCCTACAGAAAAAAGCCATGCAGCGTAGGCCGCATTGTAAACCTTGAACCGGGGACATTTGAAAACGGCAGTGTATATCAGCACGCGGTATGCTTCTATATTTTTGCCCTTTTAAAAGCCGGCAAATATGACGAGGCCTATAATACCTTTAAAAAGCTCCTTCCCACA
>CAMFCK010000213.1 GCA_945948775.1 uncultured Clostridia bacterium | reverse complement strand
AAACTCAGTAGCAGAGGCATTTTCAAAAATATATACCTCATCCGAATCCCAGCTTGAGCCGTCCTTGCGTGCGGCGCGCGCTGTATTTTTCTGCTTTTCAAGCTCGGTGCGGTATCCGTCCATGTCAACCTCAAGTCCCTGCTCTGCACAAAGCTCTACGGTCAGATCAATCGGAAAACCGTAGGTATCGTTTAGCTTAAACGCTTCATAGCCGCCAAGCTCTTTTTTACCGCTTTCCTTAGCCTGAGAAATGTATTCGTTAAGTATAGAAAGTCCGTTGTCGATTGTAGCGGCAAATCTTTCCTCTTCAATTTTTATAATTTTCTTGATATATTCGCGCTTTTCAGCAAGCTCAGGATAGCCTGACGCCGATTCATCAATAACGGTATCAGCTACATTGTACAAAAATTCGCCTTTGATGTTCAGAAGCTTGCCGTGACGAGCTGCACGGCGCAGCAGCCGCCTTAAGACATATCCTCTGCCCTCGTTTGAAGGAATTACTCCGTCAGCAACCATCATTACCGTACTTCTGATATGGTCGGTTATAACACGCAGGGATATATCCTTGTTTTCGTCCTCGTGGTAATTTACTCCTGCAATTTTTGAAATGTGAGCCATGATATTGCGTACTGTGTCTACCTCGAACAGGTTGTCCACGCCCTGAACAACTGCTGCAAGGCGCTCCAGTCCCATACCGGTATCGATATTGGGATTTGGCAGTCTTGTATAATTGCCGTCCGCATCGCGGTCAAACTGCGTGAACACAAGGTTCCATACCTCCATAAAGCGGTCGCAGTCACATCCAAGCTTACAGTCCGGCTTACCGCAGCTGTATTCAGGCCCTCGGTCAACATGTATCTCAGAGCAGGGACCGCAAGGCCCTGTTCCATGCTCCCAGAAATTGTCCTTCTTTCCCATCTTGACAACGCGCTCCGGTGCAACGCCTATTTCATTTATCCATATATCGCGCGCTTCATCGTCATCTTCATACACAGTAACCCATAAATCATCCGGTGAAAGACCAATCACCTCGGTCAAAAATTCCCACGCCCATGCTATTGCCTCATGCTTGAAATAATCGCCGAACGAAAAATTTCCGAGCATCTCAAAAAATGTTCCGTGGCGCGCCGTCTTTCCGACATTCTCGATATCCGGCGTCCTGATGCATTTCTGACACGTTGTTACTCTTTTTCTCGGCGGTGTTTCCGCGCCGGTAAACCATGGCTTTAACGGCGCCATACCTGAATTTATCAAAAGCAGACTTGCGTCGTTTTTCGGCACAAGCGAAAAGCTGTCAAGCCTGAGACAGCCCTTGCTTTCAAAAAAGCTGAGGAATTTTTCTCTGATTTCATTTACTCCGTATTTTTCCATTTATGACAATGCTCCTTAATATTATTTTACATAGCTATACCATTTTATCCTTAAATATTATACTCAAAAGCCGGACTGTTGTCAAGGCGCATAAGGTGATTTTTGCTTTTACGGTAAAGAAATGTCAATTTCTATATAAATTTTTTTTGCCAAAAAATTCATTTTTGTTACAAAATTGCAAATTATATTGAAATAATTTATATAATCTGTTAGAATATACAGTAAGAAATATAATGAAAGGATTATCATCTATATGGAAGAAAGAACCGTACTCATAATTGAAGACGATCCGCACATTGTTGATATACTGAAATTCAATTTCCAGAAAGAAGGGTATAAGGTTCTGATAGGTACCGACGGTGCCTTTGGACTTGAGCTTGCGCTTAACGAAAACCCCGATCTGATTCTTCTTGATGTCATGCTGCCTAAAATGGACGGCTTTGAGGTTTGCCGCAGAGTCAGAGAAAAATCAACAACGCCGATTATCATGCTCACCGCGCGTGAGGAGGAGGTCGACAAGGTACTCGGTCTTGAGCTTGGTGCCGATGATTATATGACCAAGCCGTTCTCCATACGCGAGCTTACTGCAAGAGTTAAAGCAAATCTTCGCAGAACGTCTATAGAGAAAGAGCAGAATCCTTCCGATTCCTCCAACACTATCGTTTCCGGCGATCTTGTGATAAACACCGAACGCTACGAGGTTCAAAAGCGCGGCAAGGTCATAGATATTACTCTGCGGGAATTTGAGCTTTTAAAGTTTCTTGCGCAGCAGCCGGATAAAATATTCACCCGCGAAAGTCTGCTTGAAAACGTGTGGGGATATGAATATTACGGCGACGTCCGGACTGTTGATGTTACCGTCCGCCGTCTGCGCGAAAAGATTGAAGACGATGCCAGTCTGCCTAAGTATATTATGACAAAGCGCGGCGTCGGCTATTATTTCAACAAGGCGTGAGCAGATGTTTAAGAGCATACAGTATAAAATAGTTGCAATTTTTGTTGTGCTTATTTTAACAATAGTGATCGTTATAGGCGTATTTTTGACGTCAAATATAATCAGCTTCTATCATAACGAGTTCTCCGTTATGATGGAAAAGGTGTTTTCCGACCCTTTTATTGACGAGCTTTCCAAGATTTCAGGTCAGGAGGATGGTCTGGATAGACTTGAGCGCACAATAACCTCATACATAGGGCCGTTGGGAATTGACACCTACCGCTTTTGCTGTATTCTTGATGCAAAAGACGCGTCTGTCCTGTTTACCACCGACACAGAGCTCAGCAAAACGCTCGATCTTAGCGAGAATATTATAACAGCAATGACCGGTGCCCGCGGCAACAGCGTAAATTCCGAAAAGCCATATATGGATTATGCGGTCAGCGTCGGTCCGGTTTCACCAAAATATATTATCTATGTGCGCGATACCAAGGAGGAGCTTAAAAGCATATCATACAGCATAGTTCTGGTTATTGTGCGCTCGCTGCTGATCGCTCTTTTTATAACCATAGTCCTCGGCTATCTTCTCGGACGCACAATCACCTCTCCGATTATTTCGCTTAC
>CAMFCK010000212.1 GCA_945948775.1 uncultured Clostridia bacterium | reverse complement strand
TCAAGATACAATTGTATGGGTTCTGAGCAGACCATTGTATATAGTACATATCCATTACAGTATGAAAGGAGTTTTGAATATGAGCAAGCGTCTTGCCCTCGCACCGGTTCTTTTGTTTGCTTTGACAGCGCTCATTTCATCATTAGGATTTATTACCGGAGAGAGTGCCGGAGCTTATTCTGTCATAATCGCATCTGTCTTTCTTCTAATGTACGGCATTTTATGCGACAGGCGGCTGCTGCTGGCATCTGCTGTAACTATTATCACTACGGCAGTCTGTGCAGCCGTTTGCGGACTCGTTTTTGACGCTTCCTATGACGGTAAGTATTTTCACAAAGAAGCGGTCTATGCCCTTGCCAACGGCTGGAACCCACTTTATACGCCGCTTTCCTCTTTCGACCGTCTGGCGGATTGTCAGGATCTTGCACTTTGGCTGGATAATTACCCTAAAGGCGTCTGGTCGCTTTACGCTGCGGTTTATGACATATTCGGCGCTATTGAGTGCGCAAAAGGCGCTAATATTCTGTTCGTTATGATGCTGTTTTTCTCTGCATTTGATGTATCACACTCCGTTTTCGAACTAAATGGAGCTAAAAGAATCGTTATCTCTGCGGCGTTTGCGGCAAATCCTGTCATCCTTTCACAATTCTTTACCTTTTATAATGATCTTCCCGTTGCTGCTCTGATCATGGTATGCGCTTTTGGCGGAATGAAGATTTATACCGGCAAAGCGGATAAGTATGATATTGTCTGTCTTTGCACAGCGTTTGCTTCCTCATTTACAGTCAAATTCACAGCGCCCGTATTCTGCGGAGCTGTTTTAGCAGCATATGGTATAGCAGCCGCAGTCAAAACTCACGGAAAAGGACTTTTAAAGCCATGTCTGGCGGTGATTATAGCTGCTGCAGCCGGTGTATGTATAATGGGTGCCGATCCATACATAAAGCACCTTGTGAACGGTCAGAATCCGGTATACCCGTTAATGGGCGCCGGAAAATATGATATAATGAATACAAATCCTCCGGAGGGATTTGAAAACATGCCGCGTCAAAAGCAGTTTTTTGTATCGTTCTTCTCGAGATCCGCGCAGGATGCAGGCGCAAAGCCGGAATTAAAGCCGCCGTTTTCTGTCAGCAAGGATGAGCTTGCCGCTCTCGCGGCGGCAGATGTACGCTTGGGCGGATTTGGCGTTCTTTTCAGCGGAATACTATTGCTGTGTATTCCTCTTCTTGCCGCCTGCCTTGCACAGCTGCACAAAGAAAGCGCGGCAATTCCTGCACTTATAATATTTACTCTCCTTGCGCTGTTCTTTCCTGAAAGCTGGTGGGCTCGGTATAACCCCTATACCTATTATATTCCATGTCTGATTGCTCTTTGGTTCTTTACCGGCAGTCGGCTTCGGTTTCTCAGCACACTAATAAGCATTCTTCTAATCGTAAACGGGATAATAAGCGGATATTCGGTCTTTTCCTATCTAAGAAACGAAACTGCTATTATACAAGCACGCCTTAATAGTATCAGCTCCGACGGCAGACGCGTACTTCTTCGTATTAATGATTTTCCAAGTCACGCTGTATGGTTTTCTGAAGCAGGCATTGACTTTGACATTACCGACAATCCTATTGAAGAACCCAGCATCTTCTATAGGACTACAAAATACAAATTTATAGACGACTAATTGCTCCGTCATCACCAAAAACAGCTAAAATTATATAATATATTAATTAAATTTAAACAATCAGTTAACATTAGCACTCACCGCTTGACAGTGCTGATAATAGGTGATATAATTGAGTCAGAACATAAGGAAAGGAAAGGAAAACAAAGAAAGCCTTAGACTTACACCTATTTCCCTTCATCCCGTGTTCATAGAAAGCAAGGTATAGGCATAATGTTTTTTATGAAAGGAGAGATGAACTATGTTAGTACCAAGCATTTTTGGAAGAGGTATGTTCGATGATTTTGGGGATTTAGCCTTCGGAGGTCTGCACAATTACAGGACAGCTGATTTGATGAAAACAGATGTCAAGGATACAGACAAAGGCTATGAGCTGACAATTGATATGCCCGGCGTAAACAAGGAGGACATAAAAGCAGAGCTTAAAGACGGATATCTGACTGTCAGTGCCACCTCGGGATACAGCCATGATGACAAAGATAATGACGGCAGGTACATTCGCCGTGAACGTCATTACGGCTCTTGCAGCAGAAGCTTTTATGTAGGCGACAGCGTAACTCAGGAGGAGATCAAAGCAAGCTTTGATAACGGCACTCTGAAGCTTACAGTTCCTAAAAAGGACAATATGCAGCTTCCGGAAAATAATCATTATATTCAGATTGATTAACATTTCACTTAAGAGAGTGTTGCATTTCGCAGCACCCTCTTTCACATTATAAAAAAGTACCGCGGCACAGGATCGATACCCATGCATCACGGTACTTTTTTATTTCATTAATTCATCGGTCAAGCGTATTATTTCCGGGGCAATTTTTTCACGTTCCTTTTTTTGTAATACCAACATATAAAGGATAAGCAAGAGCCAGAATACCAATACCGATAATTCCTATAACAACTCCCGGGACAAACCATTTCCCCATCTACACCATGCAGCAGCACATTCCGGTCCCGAGAACCAAAGCCCCGATTATACCGGTAAATATTGAAATTACTGTTCCTTTTTGCGTTACACTTCCGTCAGGCAGATTCTTTTTTCTTATATTTTCTCCCCTGATAAAATTTATCAAATATATGCTTTCCTACCTCGGGCGTCATACCGCAGCCTGTGTCGCTGACCGTTACCATTATATAGCGCTGTGTACTTTTTAGGCTGAGCGATAGCTCTCCATGCTTCGATGTAACAGCTACGGTGCTGGACTTTTCTATCCACTCGACATTCGCTACGAACACTTCGGATGCCGCGCGGATCGGAACCAAT
>CAMFCK010000211.1 GCA_945948775.1 uncultured Clostridia bacterium | reverse complement strand
GACCGCTGATCTGAACGGAATTTCCGCCGGATGTCCATTCTACGCCGCCGCCTGTAACAGAAGTCAGCTCAAATGTATCATCGCCATCCTTGGTTCCAGTCACCTTCGTCCAGTCTATATCAGCCGGACGGATGGGACCGCGGTTTTCACTTTGCGCAGGCTTTTTTTCCGCTTTTTTACGGGGTTCGAGCGCTTGTTTTATGGAAAGGCTTATTTTACCCGAATCATCAATTTTGATGACCTTGACCTTTACGTCGTCCCCTTCCTTCAAGTGATCGCTGATGTTTTCAACATAATCCCTTGCGACTTCGGATATATGTACCAATCCGGACTTGCGGCCGGGAAGGGATATAAACGCGCCGAACGGCATTATTTTTGAAACCTTTCCTTCAACTACGCTTCCTACCTCTAATGACATTTACGGACTCTTCCTCCTTAGCGTATTTACTTTTCTGATACGTCAATAAAAACTATTTCATCACTTTTGATCATGCCGAGCTTTTCGCGGGCGACCTTTTCGATATACTCATCGGTATCAGCCTTGCCTCGCATTTCATCAACCTCAGCCTGATTTTGCTTTTCGCTTTCGATTTGAGCGTTCAGCTCAGCGATTTTGTTTTTGTTGTCGTTTATCTGAGGCTGCACCGCTACGCCTCTTGCTATCATTATCAGAGAGACCGCCGCGCACACGACTCCTATTCCCAGAGTGCTGTGAAAGAAGCCTTTTTTCCTTGCGGCCTGCGTCTTCTTTTTTACGGTGCCTTTGGACATGCTTTTTTGTGCCATTGACAATACTCCTAAAGCCCTTTAAAGCAGCGGCTTTTAACGAATGTAATAATTTTCCTGCCATCTTTAATGGTATCATTATAATTTTATGCAAAAAAAGCACCGGTGTCAATAGTATTTTTAAAATTAAAACCAATATTTTTAAAAAATATTTCCAAAAAAGCGAAAAAATAATAAAAAACAGTCGTCCAATGGTCAGAAAATATAAAACCGCGCCGATAATAAGCCCCAAAATCAGATACCATCTTATAAGCGCAAAGTTATAGTATAAAAGAGCCGAGGCTACAGCAAAGGCGCAGACCGAGCTTATCAGAATATCGGAAATAATTACGGCTGCGCGCGATGAAAACAGGCTTTCGCGTACTATAACGACAATGTGATATACAGCGCCTAATGCCGCACCAAGAGCACACATAAGCAAGAATCCGAACGCCTCATAGCTTACCGGTGTAAACATTATTTAAACAGGCTTCTAAGAATACTCTTGTTTTCGCGCTGCTTTTTATATTCAAGCGCATTTATCCTGCCGCATACCTCCGCAGCCTTGCTTTCGGTTGAAATGCTGATGATGCGCAGTCCTTCGCCTCTGATAAGAAGCGTACCCATGTTTGTTTCAAGCTCTATGGCGTTGTCCGAAAAGCTCAGTACGTCCTGCGCTCCGGATATGCTGAGACTTTCGCGGTTGTCAAGAATAAGATGCTGGGCTTCCTTTACCTCATGTGCTTTGGTTACTCTTTCGATTGGCATAATAAAATCTCCTTTTCGGAATGAAATTTATGCCCCTTAAGATATTCTTCTATAAAAAATTAAAGGACATATACTACAATATATGTCCTTTGAGAAATAATTATTATTTGTTTTTTAAAATATCGCGGATTTCACAAAGAAGCTTTTCCTCTGCTGAAGGCTCCGGCTCCGGCTTTGGTTCCGGCTCGGATGGAGCACTGTGGGAATGTGCTTCGATGCGCTTTTGCGCGTTATTAATAATTTTTACCATAATAAAGATCGCCAGCGCGGTTAGCAGAAAATCAATGATTGACTGTAAAAACTGCCCGTATGGCAGAGTTGTGACTCCTATTGTCCAGGTCAGCTCGGACACATCCACCTTTCCGGTAAATATCGTAATTACCGGCATTATCAGACATTCACTAAGGGCTGTAACGATTTTTCCGAAAGCGGAGCCCATAATAACGCCGACCGCCATATCAAAAATATTGCCCCGCGAAATAAAATCCTTAAATTCTTTTATAAATCCCATTTATATCCCCCCTGTTATAATATAGAAAATCAAAATTCAAGCTTTGAGGCGATAAAATCGTCCAGCTCAGAGATTTTTATACGCTGCTGCTCCATTGTGTCGCGGTCGCGCACCGTTACCGAAGCGTCAGTTTCCGAATCAAAATCATATGTGATGCAGAACGGAGTTCCAATCTCGTCCTGACGGCGGTAGCGCTTGCCGATTGAACCAGCCTCGTCATATTCAACATTGTATTTTTCACAAAGTAGATCATAAACCTTCTGCGCACCCTCTGAAAGCTTTTTTGAAAGCGGAAGCACCGCTGCTTTTACAGGCGCAAGAGCAGGATGCAGATGCATAACGACTCTGGTGTCGTTTTCCCCTACGGCTTCCTCGTCGTAAGCTTCAACAAGGAATGCCAGAGCTACTCTGTCCGCGCCGAGTGACGGCTCGATACAATAGGGAACATATCTTTCGTTTGTTATGGGATCGATATATTCCATACTTTCGCCGGAATGTGTCTGATGCTGCTTTAAATCGAAATCGGTTCTGTCTGCAATGCCCCATAGCTCGCCCCAGCCGAACGGGAAGACAAACTCTATATCGGTTGTCGCATTGGAATAGTGCGAAAGCTCCTCCGGGGAATGGTCGCGGAACCGTACGTTCTCTTCTTTTATACCAAGAGATAAAAGCCACTTCATGCAGAAATCCTTCCAATAGTAAAACCATTCCATATCCTTGCCGGGCGCGCAGAAAAATTCAAGCTCCATCTGTTCAAATTCACGCGTGCGGAAGGTGAAGTTTCCGGGGGTTATTTCGTTGCGGAAGGACTTACCGATCTGACCGATACCGAACGGAAGCTTTTTGCGCGTTGTGCGCTGTACATTTTTGAAATTTACAAATACGCCCTGAGCGGTTTC
>CAMFCK010000210.1 GCA_945948775.1 uncultured Clostridia bacterium | reverse complement strand
GTTTATGTGTCGCATAGCGACAACATTTTTTGATTATTCGGCAGTCATTAAATAGAAATGATTTGAGAATGTTTTGCTGTAACTTTTCACACAAAAAAGCCGCCGTTAAAAATTAAGACGGCGGCTTTTTTGTGAATTAGTTTATTCCAAAAACATCATCAACAGGAAATGACAGCTGTGTTACCTCAATATTGCTGTTTTTTGCTTCATCATCAATTGCCTTCATAATGTTTTTCTTGTCTGAAGCCTTTGCAACAATCAGTATTATCTCCTTTTCCGGATGAATGGAAATATTCAAAAAGCGCTCTTCATTGCCGTCGGCAGCTTTTCTTCCGCGGATAATTGTGCCTCCGGACGCTCCTGCGCTGCGTGCTGCTTTCATTATCTCATCTTCTGTATTCTTGTCTGTCAATGCGGCTATAAGCTCATAATCCATTCTGTTCCTCTCCTTTTTTACCTCAGTCATAGGCTTTTTAATTTGCTGTACAGCCTTTACGCTGATAGCGGAAACGGGTATGCTGAATGCAATGCCGTAGCCCGCCTTTTTTAGCTTTGACTCCTCTGATAAAGCGCGGAAAATATTTCCGACATTATCAGTTGCAGCAGCACACAAAATTATCTCCTTTTCCGGCCCGTCTAAGCCAAAGTAGTCAAGGGTATCGCTTTGGGCAGTTCCTATGCCCAATGTTATATAACAGTTGGATACCCCCTGATTCATAAGTGATTTTATCACGCTTTCTCCAAGCCCCTTAGCTATTATAACACACAGACATCGCACCGGAGAACTCTGAAATTTTTTATTCATCATAAACCTCCTCAAAGAAGATTATATCTCCGTCAATTTCAGCCGAAACTGACACAACATTTGATTTGCGCGTTTTTATTCCATAGTACAGACCGAGAATCTGGATCGTAACAAGCGGCGTCATAGCGACCATTGCAACAATTCCGAAGGCGTCTGTTGTAACATTGCCGCCAAGACCACTGCATGCGCCCATGGCAAAGGGAAGCAAGAAGGTGGCGGTCATCGGACCGGAAGCCACTCCGCCTGAGTCAAATGCAATGGCAGTAAACAGCTTTGGTACTGCAAAGGATAGTGCAAGAGCGATTGTATAGCCGGGGATGAGCATCCACATAAGAGATATACCGGTCAGCACTCTTAGCATAGCAAGTCCGACAGATACTGACATACCGACAGAAAGGCATGCCATCATGGTTTTTTGTGAAACAGCTCCGCCGGTTATATCCTCAACCTGCTTATTAAGCACATGAACCGCAGGTTCGGCTTTTACAATGAAATATCCTATGAGCATACCGATGGGAATAAGTATCCATCGATAATCAAGACCTGATATAAGCTCGCCCATAAAATTTCCCACCGGCATAAAGCCGACATTCACTCCGGTAAGGAAAAGAGTAAGTCCTATGAAGGTATAAAGCATACCGATAAGTATTTTGATAAAATTCTTCCTGGATATCTTGAGCACAGTAAATTTAAAAATAAGGAAGAATATGAATATAGGAAGCAAAGCGGTTAAAACCTCTTTAGCATACTCCGGCAGCTGCTTTGAAAAGAGCAGCATGAGAGTTCTTGTGCTGTCAATTTCGGGTATGAGCACCGGAGTATAGCTGCCCGATTCCTGTTTAAAAAGCAGCCCTAATACAAGTACTGCCATTATAGGACCGATAGATGATAGCGCTACCAGACCGAAGCTGTCATCCTCTGCTCCCTCTCCGGCTTTAAGCGCCGTAAGTCCAAGACCGAGCGACATTATAAACGGTACTGTTATAGGTCCGGTAGTAACTCCGCCGGCATCAAAAGCAACTGCAAGGAAATCACGAGGCACGAAAGCGGCAAGTATAAAAACGATACCGTAAAAGATCAACAGCATCTTTGAAAGGCTCAGGTTAAGCAGTATGCGCATAAAAGCCGTTGCAAGAAACACCCCGACGCCGGTTGCGACTGTAAGCATAAGTACAAGACTTGGGACTGCCGGCGTTTGATCTGCCAGAACCTGCAGGTCTGGTTCGGCAAGCGTAATGATAACGCCGATTATAAAGCAGCATATAATTACAAGCACAGCTTTTCCGGAACGCGTCAGCGAATTTCCTATAGATTCGCCGATTCTCATCATCGCCATGTCAGCGCCAAGGGTGAAAAAGCCCATTCCGACAACCAGTAAAACGGCTCCTACCATAAATAGTGAAAGCATTTCTGTTGACATCGGTACAATTGTAACGCAAAGAACAAATACTATAAGAGTTATAGGCGCAACGGACGAAACAGATTCCCTGATTTTTTCCTTTAGCATTTTATTCATAAATCTGCCTCCGTTCATTCTAAGTATTATAATATAATTATATAAGTAAAGGGAAATTTATGCAATAAAAATCACGCGATTTTGCAAAAAGTGGTAAAATAAACAATGTGCTGCGCCGGGGGTTATCAAAAAACTGTAGAAAATGCAGATATGGAAAAGGACTGTTCCGGGGTTTGTGGGAAACCGAAACAGCCCTGTGGGGTTTTGTTGTGAGAAAGAATATCAAATTTTGTGTCTGTGGAAATATGATACCTGCTCACATTTTACATTATAATACATATGTTCAGATTTTGCAAGCAAAAATTTAAAAATATCCATGAAATTTACAAAAGTGTATCAGGTGTAGTGCGTTTTCGTTGACAAGCCTGTGTTATGGTGATAGAATATCTACGAAAGCGACGGCGCGCTATCCAGCTCATACGCATAAGCACATAAAGAAGAGGCGTAATCCTTTCGTAGTAAGACAACGCTTCAAGGGGGTGAACTACGTCCTCTATCTGTACTGAGCCTATTATCTTATATGGCTTATGAGATAACAAGTTTTTTATGTGATTTTCTTGAAAAATAATCACAAATATATTATACGAGGAGGTGGAGAGAATAAAAAACAGACTGATAACGGCATGTA
>CAMFCK010000209.1 GCA_945948775.1 uncultured Clostridia bacterium | reverse complement strand
GATAAGATCCGCCATGTATGTTGAATCGTTTTTGACGTAGCCGCAGACGGTGTATTCCTTTCCGTTTGTCATCTCAATGCCCACAAGATAGTCATCATGCGATGGAGAATCGTTTGTAGGGATGCAGATGGTCATGGTGTCGGTGCTTACGCCGAAGCAGCCGGTGCTTGTTTTACCGAAGGTGCGCTCGTATGAATTATAGGTTTTAAGTCCGAATTTTCCGATTGCCTCCGGAGTTTTTATTTCTTTTATCTCGTTATCGTTATTAAGGGTGTAGGAAATAACCTGTCCTTCAAGCAGACTCAGAAAATCGCCGTATGAGCTGACCTTTGAGCCGTTTATATTAACCTTGTCGGCAAGCGGAATGTATTTTATATCGCTGTTTTTGCAGGCAAGCTTTGCCTGGGTAGTGTTTTCGCCGCCGTCCTCGTTTTCTATTATCAGCGTGCGCTCGGAAAGTGTATCCGGAATGACGATTCGCGCTGTTGAATGACCGATGTCAATATCATCTGTAACGGTTATAACATAGCCGTACTGCTTTACTGAGGAATACAGCTTCATATCGACAATCTCGCCTTTGAAGTTCATGTATGCAAGAACATTGTCACCTAACGATACGCCGTAGGTCTTGTCCGCGTCCTCCGGATCATAATATTCTCCGTCAATAAGTATGCCGTCGTCAGCGTTCATGCCGCGGTACTCGCCTTCAACAGTATCCTGTGAAAGTATAAGCCTTACCATTGATTCGTCAAGGCTTATATAAGCGCTCAGTATATTTCCTTCGGCAACAGAGGACAAATCGACAGCGCCGCCTTCGGTGTTCTCAATTGAAATTGTGCGCGAGTAGTTTGTCGAATCGTCCGGGTCAAGGTTTATATACTTCTGACCGAGCAGGCTATATCCGTCCTTGAAATAAAGCATAGCCTGTTCAGGTGCTGCGGAATCTATTACAACGCTTTCGTATTCCATGACGATAATTACTTCTGCGCGGTTGTCATTATCATTGTCAATAAGCTTTATTTCGCCGCGGCTGACATTTTTGAGCGTGCTTTCACTCCAGTTTTCAACAGGGCGCATGTTATAAAGAAAAACAGCGTCCTCTTCATAATTATATGAGCTTGTGGCTGTTTGATTTTTCACCTTATAGTATGTGAGCTTGCCGCCTTTTGCGGATTTAAAAAGCTCAGCGTCAACTGTGTTGACGGTGTTATCGGTGTCGAGGGTATAGTTTAATATAACATTGCTGTCATCATCATCAATATAGAAAAGTACTTTCATGCCGAGATACTGCTGTATGGAGGTATCTCTTGTGGTATAGAGCTTGCCGTTGATTTCAACCTGCGTATCCTCCATGTCGGTATACGGCGTAAGCATATAACCCCATACAGTTGCGGTTACGATTCCCTCAAGCTTTACAAGATTGCCGTAGACCGCACCCTTTTCGGAAAGCTGATTACGGTAGGTTTCGCCCTTTTGAACCTCGTATATGGGAGTGCCGTCCGAATCGTATGTAAGGGACATGATATTAACGTCCAGCGCGTTATAAAGCATCAGTGCTACCTCATATCTGGTAAGAGGATCAACGCCGGTATTCACGCCGCTTAAGATACGAAGCGAGCTTGCCTGGCTGATATAGCCTGACGGATAGCCGCCGTTGTTCTGCGCCACCCGGCTGTAGCCGAGAGCGTTAACAAGAATGGTGCATGCCGCAGCAAGGTTTATATGCTCCTCGGGCGAGAAGGTTGTTGCAGAGGTGCCGCTTATTATATTGAGGCTTGTCAGCAGCTCTATGTAGTTCTTTGCCCAATGAGTCTCCGGCACATCGGTGAATGTGTGGTTCGCGCTCACTATGCTTAGCATGTCGGTTTTATTTATGAGATTTACAACTACTGCTGCAAACTCAGCACGGGTGATTGGATCATCAAGGTGAAGATCTCCGTTCTCGTCACCAACCATTATTCCAAGGGAACGAAGGTCGAATGTGACATCATTAATGTCGGCTGCAAATACAGCTGCGTTGCACATGCATACAGTGCATACGGCGGCAAGCAGAACAGACATGATTCTTTGTTTAATTTTCATTTCAAACACCTATACCTTTCCGGCTCACTGGATTAATGATAACTGTCTGCCGCGGTGAGCCGCGCGGCAAAGCATAAATCAAGCTGCTATCATTATAGCATGAGTATAAGAATTATGCCATAGGTGAATTTTTAACAGTATTGGCTATTTTTTATAGGCTTCAAGTCGCAAATGCAGCGATTTTCCGGGCGTGGCGGATAAAGCGGAAAGAATTTTCAAAAATTGGCTTGCAATTTGACGTGAGATATATTATAATTTATATAAATAAATACATAGATTTTGCTGAAGCGTGGTAAAATGCGCACAGCGGATGTAGGAGAAAGCAATGGCAGATAAGAAAGATAAAAAGGTAATAATGGAGGTCAATGACGAAGAGGACAGAAAAAAAGCGCTTGAAGCTGTGTTCGGAGTTATTGAAAAGCAATACGGCAAGGGAAGTATAATGAAGCTCGGCGACGCTGCAAAGGTCAAGGTGGACGTTATTCCGACAGGTTCATTGACGCTTGATCTTGCGCTTGGAGTAGGCGGAATCCCTAAGGGCAGAGTTATTGAGATCTACGGCCCGGAATCATCAGGAAAGACTACTGTTGCGCTGCATGTGGTTGCCGAAGCGCAAAAAAGAGGCGGCGATGCGGCTTTTATAGATGCGGAGCATGCGCTTGATCCGGAATATGCGAAAAAGCTCGGCGTAGATATTGATAATCTGATAGTTTCGCAGCCGGATACCGGCGAGCAGGCACTTGAAATAGCGGAAGCACTTGTGCGCAGCAATGCGCTTGACGTAATTGTAATAGATTCGGTGGCGGCTCTGGTTCCTAAATCGGAGATTGAGGGCGAAATGGGAGACTCTCATGTAGGGCTTTTGGAGCGTCT
>CAMFCK010000208.1 GCA_945948775.1 uncultured Clostridia bacterium | reverse complement strand
TTAGAAATCAGAAATCACAGAAATGTACTTGATGATCATCAGTAATCATATTCATGCAAAGCATAAAACGGACGGACGGCGGCTTTTGCTGCCGCCCGTACCGGCTTTTATGAAGAAATAAACGGAGATGATATTATGTCTGCCAAAGCTGCGCAAATTGTCGGACAAATTATATATAATATAGCTGCAAAGCATTTTCCTGTTTCGTATGCTAAATTCTCAGGTGGTTTTTCAAAACGCTTTCGTGGCTTTTGCGCTGGTCTTATCCTTGACATATGCGGCAGTAATGTAAATATTGAACAAGGCGCAGATTTTGCTGCCAATATACAAATTGGAAATAATTCCGGAATCGGTAAAAACTCAATAGTCGGGGCCTTTACACAAATCGGTGAAAACGTGATGATGGGGGAGGCATGTTTTATATACACCCGTAATCACAGAACGAACCGGTTGGACATTCCGATGTGCGAACAAGGCTTTGATGAATATAAGCCTGTCATCATATCTGACGACGTTTGGATAGGTTCGCGGGTAACAATATTGCCGGGCGCAAAAATCGGAAAGGGTGTTATAGTGGGGGCCGGTGCGGTTGTTACCGGAACAATACCGGATTATGCAGTTATAGGCGGTGTTCCTGCAAGAGTAATCAAATACAGAGCAAATGAAAATAAAATGCAGCAGCAAATTGAGGGTGGCAAAGAATGACTCCGGAATTGAGCGTTATAATACCGGTATATAATACTGAACGCTATATAAAAAAATGTATAAACAGCATTATAAATCAAACATTTACAGATTATGAAATTATTTTGGTTGACGATGCGTCAACCGACGCAAGCGGCAGAATTTGTGATGAATATGCTGCAAAATATGACTTTATCAAGGTCGTTCATAAGGATCACGACGGTCCGACTCATACAAGAAAAGCAGGACTTAGGGCGGCACGCGGAAGATATATTTCATATATCGACAGCGATGATTATATTGAGCCTCAGATGTATGAGTTTTTAATGGATAAGCTGATGAAATATAATGCTGATATTGCTATTTGCAATATTGCAATTGAAACTGAAAATTCAAGGCTTCCTTTATATTTAAACTTTAAGGAAGGACTTTATAATAAAGAAAGGCTTAAGAGCGAGATATATCCAAATATGCTTTTTTCACATGATAAGAATGTGCCCGGGATCCATCCCAGTCTGTGTAATAAAGTGATACGCAGGCAGGTGATAGAAAAGGTAATAATGGATATAACAGAAGAAATTTATTTAGGCGAAGACGCTATCTGTACTTATCCGTGTATGCTTGATGCCAAAAGCGTTTATATAACCTACGATAAGTTCTTTTATATATACAGACAGACCAGCTTGTCAATGTCGCATCAATATGACGAAAGGCTTTTAAAGAAACTGCCGCTTTTAATATCGGTGTTAGACATGGCGTTTGAAAAACGAAGCTTTGGCGGAAAAAATCAAATAAACTGCTATGCGGCATTGCAGCTGATATTAAGTATACGCAATGAACTGCTTTATAATAAAAATAAAACCTTGCGCGAGAAGGTAAAAGAATTAAAAAATTATATATCACAACCAAGATTTCAGGAAATATTCAAAACAGTACAGCACGAGAATATTAGTGCATTAGTAAAATATAAAATATTTCTTTTATGTAAAAAGAGACTGTATTTATTATATTTATTATTTTATTTTAAAGAGAGGTATTTGCTGTTAAAGGAAAAAATAAATGAAGAACATACTGCATAAAACAAACGGCGTACAGGGGATAAAAGAGCAAACACAGGCTAATTTTGCTGCAACGGTTTTGTACCAGCTGACTGCTGCTGTATGCTCGCTTATTCTTCCGAGATACACGCTTTTGTATTTCGGATCGGATGTAAACGGTATGATGCAGTCTATCAGTCAGCTTCTGACATATACGGTCATTATGGAATTCGGAATAGGCGGACTTGTAATCGCCTCATTTTACAAGCCGCTTGCAGAGGGAAATAGTGAAGCGGTATCTGATATTTTCAATAATGCAAAAAAATTTTTCAACAGAATTTCTTTGGCGTATGTCATACTGACAGCAATAATTGCTGTTACAGCAAAAGCATTTATTAAAACAGATTTTGATTTTTGCTATGTCAGCACAATGGTAATTATACTTGGAGCAAACTACTATTTTAATTACTATTTTGCTCTTTCACACAGGCTTTTGCTGCGTGCAGACCAAAAAATACGTATAATCCAGATAACGCAAAGCATTACGCTTGCGTTAAATACTGTTGTATGCGTTGCAGTAATGCAGCTTGGCGCAGGAATACATATAGTCAAAGCCCTAAGCGCGCTGGTGTTTCTTATAAATCCGATAGTGTTTAGGATATATGTAAAAAAACACTATTATATCAGCACTACTGTATATGATAAGGACAGGGCGCTTCATAAGAAACTGGACGGAATGATTCATCATATCGCCTTCTTTATCCATATGAATACTGATATTGTACTGCTTTCGGTATTCAGCGGAACAAAAGAAGTGTCGGTATATTCTGTGTATAATTCGATAATATACGCTGTTGAAAGCTTTTTTTCAGCCGTGTCTGACAGCGTTTGTGCTGCATTCGGCAATCTTATCGCAACCGGCGAAAAAGAAAAGCTGCGGTCAGCCTTTGAACTTTATCTAATGCTAAATACAGCTGCGGCCACCTTTGTTTGCATTGCTGAGGCGGTGCTGATCATTCCGTTTGTAAGAGTATATACGAGCGGTGTTACAGATGTTAATTATATCCGTCCCGCATTTGCGTATATGCTTATTTTTGCACAATGGTTTTACTGCGTAAGGATGCCGTACAACAATATAATCAATGCGGCCGGTCATTACAGACAAACAAAGCGCGGAGCATATATTGAGGTCACTCTTAACCTGATAATTTCGGTAGTTGCTGTGAGCAGATGGGGGCT
>CAMFCK010000207.1 GCA_945948775.1 uncultured Clostridia bacterium | reverse complement strand
CGCCGCCGATAAATATACTGTCCACGCTCTCGTCACGCCATAAATCAAGTTCGGAACACAGCGCGTCAAGGTATGCGTCTTTATCTTCGTAAGCGAACGAAACAAAATCGCAGTAGGAACATTTTTTTATACAAAACGGAATATGTATATATAATCCGCGCGCCATACGCTCCGTCTCCTTCCACTGATTTTTGCCCCTAAAGGCAAACAAAAAGAGCCTCTTTTCACATAAACGCGTACAAAGAAAACTGTCTGCGCCGCTTTTACAGCGGTGCAGCAGTTTTCTATCGTATTCCCGAAAAGCAAAATAAGCTCATTTAAAATTTATTCTTCATCATGCTTATCGCCGCAGTCATCACAGCCGCAGTCGCAATCAAATTCAAGCTCTATCTCCTGATGGCAGTTCGGACAAATTATCGGTGAATCGTCATCAAGCGTTTCAAAATCGACCATTACATCCTCATTGCAGTTAGGACACTGGATTTCAAAAAAACCCATATCATCTTCGTCATCTTCATAATCGAGCAGTTCGAAATCATCCTCCTGCCCGTCATCATCTTCCTCGTCATCATCAAGCATATCGCTCTCATCATAGACAAGCTCTTCAAGGTCATGAAGATCCTCGTCTATATCATGCACCAGCTCCTCAAGCTCGTCATGTGCATCATTCACGTCGTCCACAGCAGCTGCAATATCCGAAATGGCGTCAATAATCTTGACAATCAGCTTGTTCGCCGCTTTGTCACAGTCAAGCTCCATACCGTCACAAAGTCCCTTCAGGTATGCCGCTTTGGAAGTAAGGCTTTCCATACGCTTTCTCCTTTCAGTTATACACGCTCCATGTATTCTCCCGTTCTTGTATCAACTCTGATAATGTCCGAGCCGTCAACGAACAAAGGCACCTGAATAACCGCACCGGTTTCAAGTGTTGCCGGCTTGGTTGCGCCTGTTGCAGTATCGCCCTTAAATCCCGGCTCTGTTTCTGCTATTGCAAGCTCAACAAATGTCGGAGGTTCGATTCCGAAAACGCTGCCCTTATAGGACAGAATTTTGCAGACCATGTTCTCCTTGACAAATTTCAATGCGTCGCCTACCTGTTCCTTGCCGATAGGGATCATATCAAAGGTTTCCTGATCCATAAAGTAATAAAGATCACCGTCATTGTAGGAATACTCCATATCCTTTCTTTCAATATGAGCCTTCGGCATTTTCTCTGTAGGACGGAAGGTCTTTTCAACAACCGCTCCCGTTATAACATTTTTAAGCTTTGTTCTTACAAATGCAGCTCCCTTTCCGGGCTTAACATGCTGAAACTCAACTACCTGAAATACATTGCCATCCTGTTCGAATGTAACACCGTTTCTGAATTCACCGGCTGAAATCATAATTTAACTCCTCCACTGTAAAAATAATATCGTATATATTTTAATATATTTTTACCAAAATTACAAGTATTTTTTTATATTTATTTTTCTTTACGGCAAATTCTTTTATTCGCACACATCAAAAAGCCTTATTTTTACTGCTGTTTTGCATATTTACAGACAGATGTGCGCCTTGAAAAAAGTATTCACAAAAAGGCCCGATGCCGCGTAACTTATAGTATCAGACAAAAAAAGGAGTGTGAACTATGAGTTTCTTTGGTAACGGCTGCGGCTTCGGCGGCGATTCTTGGATTTGGGTTCTTATAATCTTCTTCCTGATCATTTGCTGCTGCGGCGACAACAACGGCTGCGGAAACATCGGCGGCGGTAATAATAACAACTGCTGCGATCCATGTTGCGACCCCTGCTGCTGATAAAATAATTTAATTACATCATGATTGCCTGAGCCGCTCTCACAGGGCGGCTCTTTTATTGCAGCACCTTGTTTGATTTGCATCGGCGTCAGGCAAATTGCATTTCTTTTTATGTTTGACATCGGAAGTTTTTGGTTGTATAATAGCTATAAAGGAGTGATATAATGGGAACTCTTATAGAACTGTTTGATGACGTACCTGTACTTAACACCTTTGCTCAGGATACTCTTTGCTGCGAAAGGGTTGTTTTTATAGGCACGCAGGAGCTTGCCCGGTCAAAAACATTGCTTCGGAAATACTTTTCAAAGCGCGGCGCGCCGGAGCTAATTTTTAAGACGATTCCGAGAATGGACTGCGATGAGGTTTACGCTGCAATACAGGAAATCATAACAGCTTACCCGGACAGTATGCTTGACCTTACCGGCGGCAACGATGAAGCTGTTTTTGCCGCAGGCAGACTCTCGGCTGTTTCCGATATTCCCTTTATAAGCTCTGACATAGAAAACATGTGTGTGCGCGGTGTATACAACTCAGGTGAAAAGGCTGTTTTTTCGCACGGATATACAATAAATGATATTATTGAGCTTGCCGGCGGAACTATAAGAGGCTTGGGGCATTTTGACCTCGGCTCTGCATACAAAAAAGTGTACAGGCATATTGATGCGATGCAAAAAATACTTCTTGATTATCATGATTGCTGGTACCGGCAGGTAAGATATTTTCAGAATGTTCTGCGTGCAAACGCGCACGACCGTATAAGCGTCCCCTTTGAAGCCGGTGAGTGCCGATGCAGCAGAGAAATAATGACAAGGCTTTATGAAGACGGACTATTAAGTCATCTGGAATTTTCAGAAAACACGGTCAAATTCAGCTTCTGTGATGACACTGTGAGAAAGCTTATATGTGACGTCGGCGTATGGTTAGAGCTTTATGTATATAAAACAGTCCGCGAGTGCGGCGCCTTTTCCGACTGCGGAATAAGCGTTGTTCTTGACTGGGACGGCGTCAAGGAGAAATACGATGTCGTCAACGAGGTCGATGTTATGGCTTGCCGCGGCGCAAAGGCTCTTTTTATTTCCTGTAAAACCGGTCCGGTTTCCGTTGAAGCAGTCAACGAAATAAATGTATTATGCTCTCATTTCGGCGGCGGTTATTCGAGGGCTGTAATAGT
>CAMFCK010000206.1 GCA_945948775.1 uncultured Clostridia bacterium | reverse complement strand
CCGTGGTTTTAACGGTATTTGAAATATCTCCGCCGGCAGCTGCAATAAGATTTTTAAGATTTGTAAATACCTGATGTGCCTGCGCGCTGACTCCCTCCGGAATATTTCCGGTCGCAGGATCAACAGGTATCTGACCTGAGGTATAGAGAGTGCTGCCCGATATTACCGCCTGTGAATAAGGTCCTATTGCGGCAGGCGCATTTGATGTTTTTATTTCTTTCATTATAAAATCATTCCTTTCCAATGATATTTTACTTCATTCTATCACCAAAATCCGTCAAGGTCAATAGCTGCTGTTGTGAAAAATTAATAATCTTTTGTCTGAAAATGCAATATTTTTACGAAATGCAAAAAAAAATTGAAATAGTTCTTCACAATTTGGTGAAATTGTAGTATAATGGACTTTGTAATTTTGTATCTGCATGGAGGATACGCTGTAATACGGCATATATTCCAAAGAAAAAAGCAGAAGTATGGAAGGATGGTAATTTATGGGAAGCTTGCATCAGACTCAGGTTGTAACTGTAGCAGCGCTTATTATTTTTGCGATAGCAATGGTTGTTATAGGCGTTTACAGTTCAAAAAAGACAAAAACAATTGACGGATTTTTATTGGGCGGCAGAGAGATAGGAGCGTGGGTTTCCGCGTTTGCATACGGCACATCTTATTTTTCGGCGGTTATTTTTGTGGGCTATGCCGGACAGCATGGCTGGAATATCGGACTCGGAAGTATATGGATAGGCGTAGGAAATGCCGTTCTGGGCTGCCTTTTAGCGTGGCAGATATTGGCAAAGCGTACAAGAACAATGACGCATACTATCAGCGCAAAAACAATGCCTGAATTTTTTGAGGGCAGATACGACTGCACAGGTCTGAAAATTTTTGCGGCTGTTATAATATTTGTATTCCTCGTTCCATACAGCGCGGCGGTATATAAGGGACTCGGCTCGATGTTTTCGGCAATTTTTCCAGGGGTTTCCAATAATGTGTGGATGCTTATTATAGCCGTGCTTACCGCATGCTATCTTGTTCTGGGCGGCTATGTGGCAACGGCATATACCGATTTTGTGCAGGGTATTATAATGATAATCGGTGTGTTTGCAATGGTCATTGCGATAGTGAATAATAATGCAGTAGGCGGTTTCACGCATTTTATGCAGAATCTTGCCGCAGTGCCGGATAACGGCGACGGAATAACCGGGGCACAGCTTACAAGCTGGTTTGGAGGCAGCAGCTTTAAATTTTTGTGCGTGAATATTCTTTTGACCTCCTTCGGAACATGGGGACTGCCGCAGATGGTCAACAAATACTATGCGATCAAGGACGTGAAGTCAATCAAGCAGGCAAAGCTCATTTCGACTGCGTTCTCCTTGATTATAGGCTGCGGCGCATACTTTATAGGCTCGCTTTCAAGACTTGTACTTAATAATAAGCTCCCTGAGGGCGGGGTTGATTCGGTAATTCCGCAGACGCTTTTAACGGCGCTTGGAGATCCGAATATACTTACAACAATAATACTTGCAGTTATACTTATTCTGCTTTTGTCAGCGTCAATGTCCACGCTTTCTTCAATAGTGCTTTCATCGGCATCGGCAATCAGCGTTGACCTGATACCGACGTTCAAAAAGGATTTCGCAAGCCGCACGCAGGTGCTTGTAACAAGAGGGCTGTGCCTGCTGTTTGTTGCGCTTTCATACATATTTGCAACGGGCAACATAACTATTATTGTAAACATAATGTCCTTTAGCTGGGGAATTGTTTCCGGCTGCTTTATCGGACCGTATGTATGGGGTATTTATTCAAAGAAGGTCACGAAGGCAGGCGCTTGGGCAGGTATGATCTGCGGCTTTTTGACGGTGGCGGTAACAACAATTGTTCTTACCTGCGGCGCAGACTTTTCTGCCGCTGCTAAAAAAGCGCCGGAGATGGGATGTGCGGCTATGGCGGTTTCGCTCATTGTTGTGCCGCTGGTGAGCGCTTTCACACCGAAATTCTCAAAAGAGCATATAGACAGAGTGTTTAAATAAACAACGGAAGGAACATTATAGCATGCCTATTACAGAGATACTGGAAAGAAATGCACGGGATTTCAAGGATGATATAAGCCTTGTGGAGATAAATCCGGGACTGATAAAAAATCACAGGATAACATGGAAGGAATATTCGCTGATAGAAACCGACCCGCGCGAATCCTACCGCCATGAGATAACCTGGGGTGAATTTAATAAAAGGGCGAACAGATTTGCAAATCTGCTTTTGTCGCGCGGCATTAAAAAGGGAGATAAGGTTGCCATTCTTCTTATGAACTGTCTTGAGTGGCTGCCGATATATTTTGGTATTTTAAAGACGGGTGCGCTTGCCGTGCCGATGAATTATCGCTACACCGCCGATGAGATCAAGTATTGTCTTGAGCTGTCCGATTCAGCAACGCTTGTATTTGGACCTGAATTTATCGGCAGGGTAGAGGAAATATGCGACGTTATACCTAAGGTTTCACAAATGTTCTATGTCGGAGAGGATTGTCCTACCTTTGCGGAAAGCTATGATAAGCTTGTTACATACTGCTCCACGAGGTCGCCGGACATAAAAATTACCGACGAAGATGACGCGGCAATATATTTTTCGAGCGGTACAACGGGATTTCCAAAGGCAATACTGCATGACCATACCAGTCTTATGCATTCATGTAAGGTGGAGCAGAACCACCATTCCCAGACCAAGGAGGACACCTTCCTGTGTATACCGCCGCTTTATCATACCGGCGCGAAAATGCACTGGTTCGGCAGCTTTTTAGTCGGAGGCAAGGCGGTGCTTTTAAAGGGAACAAAGCCGGAATGGATATTGAACGCTGTTTCTGAAGAAAAATGTACGATTGTGTGGCTGCTTGTGCCCTGGGCTCAGGATATACTTGACGCTATAGAGCGCGGTGATATAAATCTTGATGATTATGACCTGTCACAATGGAGGCTTATGCATAT
>CAMFCK010000205.1 GCA_945948775.1 uncultured Clostridia bacterium | reverse complement strand
GTTTATGTGTCGCATAGCGACAACATTTTTTGATTATTCGGCAGTCATTATATAGTCCGGGCAAGAGGTGTGTAAAAAAGTCGCCCAGAGCGTACAGTGGCAAACCCTTGATTTTACTTGCTTTAGTGTGTTGAAAAAAACAAAAAAACGATTAAATATAGAAAATCCGCCTGTAAAAGCGGATTTTGTGTGTTTATACCATTGTACTACGAACGATTTTTTCGTTTTTATAGCTCCATTAGTGGACTTTTTTTATTAAAATACTGATGGCTGCACCGAAAGGATGCAGCCATCAGTATATATTTAAAATTTACCTCTCGCCGTATAATGTGTATGCAGTAATTCATGCGCCATATGCGAGCCAGGTTCTTCAAGGAACTCCTCATAAAGCTTCTTGATATCAGGATTTTCATGGCTCTTGCGAACAGTAAGACGTTCATCCTCTGTATAAAGAGCCTTTGCTCTTTCAGCCTTTACGTCAACATCCATATATGTCTTTGAATGGCATATCGGCTGTCCGCCTCCGGTCACACAACCGCCGGGGCAAGCCATTATCTCAACAAATTCATAGCTCTTTTCGCCGCTTCTGATGCTCTCCAAAAGCTTTCTTGCATTACCCAGACCATGCGCTATTGCTACGCGCACATCCTTGCCGCCCAGAGTAACAGTTGCTTCCTTGATACCCTGTGTGCCGCGCACCTCTTCAAATTCCACCTTATCAAGCGGTTTTTTCTCAACCACCTCATAAACGGTTCGAAGAGCCGCCTCCATAACGCCGCCCGTTGCGCCGAAGATAACTCCCGCACCTGACGCTTCGGTAAACGGCTGGTCGAAATCTTCATCGGGAAGCTGTGTAAACTTGATTCCGGCCTCCTTGATCATGCGCGCAAGCTCTCTTGTGGTGATAACCGCGTCAACATCTCTAATCCCTTCCGACTCCATTTCCGGACGCGCTGACTCGAATTTCTTCGCAACACATGGCATTACAGATACTACGAACATCTTTTTCGGGTCGATGCCTTCCTTTTTGGCATAATATGATTTGAGTATTGCGCCGAACATCTGATGCGGCGATTTACAGCTCGAAAGATTGTCCAGAAACTCAGGGAAATAATGCTCGCAGAACTTTATCCAGCCCGGTGAACATGAGGTAATAAGCGGAAGCTTGCCGCCGTTTTGCAGGCGGTTTAAAAGCTCTGTGCCCTCCTCCATTATCGTCAGATCGGCACCGGTATCGGTATCAAAAGCTTTATCAAAGCCCAGTCTTTTCAATGCAGCAGCCATCTTTCCGGTAACCGGAGTGCCTATCTCATAGCCAAATTCCTCGCCGAGAGCTGCTCTTACCGCAGGTGCAGCCTGAACGATAACATACTTTTCCGGATCCTCTATAGCATCCCATACAGCTTTTGTGCCGTCCTTTTCTTTAAGCGCGCCGACAGGGCAGGCAGCAATACACTGACCGCAGTTAACACACGCTGTCTCTGCAAGCGGCTTATTGAAAGCGCTGCCAACCTTTGTTGCAAATCCGCGCTCCATTGTGTCTATAACCGCTACCGTCTGTACATTCTTGCACGCGCTTACACAGCGGCGACAGAGCACACACTTATTATTATCGCGGACAACCGACGGCGAAAGATCGTCGATTTCATACTCGTTCCTGATGCCCTCATAGGTTATATTATCAACACCCAACTCATCAGCAAGAGACTGAAGCTCGCAGTTGCGGCTGCGTACGCAGGTCAGGCATTTTCTGTCGTGATTGGATAAAATCAGCTCAAGAGTAGTTTTTCTTGCACGCTTAACACGCGCAGAGTGTGTGAACACCTCTATACCCTCGCTCACCGGGTATACGCATGCTGCCTGAAGCGCACGCGCGCCTTTTATCTCAACAACGCACATTCTGCATGAGCCGGTCTGCGAAACGTCCTTTAAATAGCAAAGGGTAGGTATATCTATTCCGGCCTCTCTTGCCGCTTCAAGTATCGTATAGCCCTCAGGCACAGATATTTCGCGGCCGTTTATCTTCAAATTTACCATTGTAGTCTATCCTCCCTTTACTTCTTATATATAGCGCCGAATTTACAAGTATCCTTACAAGCGCCGCACTTGATACATTTATCCTGATCAATAGTAAAGGGCGAACGGATTTCACCCGAAATTGCTCCGACAGGACATTGACGCGAGCAAAGGCTGCAGCCCTTACAGTTTTCCGCGTCGATAATATATTTCGACAGAGCCTTGCAGACGCCGGCAGGACAGACCTTATCACGCACATGTGCTTCATACTCATCGCGGAAATAACGCAGCGTAGAAAGCACCGGATTCGGCGCAGTCTGACCAAGACCACACAAGGAGGATTCCTTAATTGCATAGCACAGCTCCTCCATACGGTCGATATCCTCCATCGTGCCCTTGCCGTCGGTTATCTTTGTAAGCAGCTCAAGCAGCCTTCTTGTACCGATACGGCACGGCGTACATTTACCGCAGGACTCGTCAACCGTAAACTCGAGGAAAAATTTCGCTATATCAACCATACAGTTATCCTCGTCCATAACTATAAGTCCGCCCGAGCCCATCATCGAGCCTATGGCAATCAGCGAATCATAGTCAATAGGCGTATCCATCAGCTGAGCAGGAATACAGCCGCCGGACGGACCTCCGGTCTGTGCAGCCTTAAATTTCTTTCCGTTCGGTATCCCGCCGCCGATATCCTCGATAATCTCGCGGAGAGTTGTTCCCATCGGGATTTCAACAAGACCGGTATTATTGATTTTGCCGCCGAGCGCAAACACCTTGGTTCCCTTTGATTTCTCGGTTCCCATCGATGCAAACCATTCTGCGCCGTTATTTATTATCTGTGCAATATTTGCATAGGTTTCAACATTGTTAAGGATTGTTGGCTTTTCCCACAATCCCTTCACAGCCGGGAACGGCGGACGCGGTCTGGGTTCGCCGCGCTTGCCTTCGATAGAGGTCATAAGCGCAG
>CAMFCK010000204.1 GCA_945948775.1 uncultured Clostridia bacterium | reverse complement strand
GTGAAACAGCGGCGATTGCTTTTGATGCGGCAAATACCGGGCATATGGTGCTGTCAACACTGCATACCAACAGCGCGGCAAGTTCAATACTGCGACTGGTGAAGATGGGGATAGAACCGTATGTTGTTTCCCAATCGCTTGTCGCCGTTATAAACCAGAGGCTTGCAAAACGTATCTGTCCGGACTGCCGTGAGGAATACAGCCTTGATATACACTCACCGTACAGAAAAATACTTGGCTGCGGCGGCGCGCCTGTGCGTGTTTACCGCGGCAGAGGCTGTAAAAAATGCGGCGGCACGGGCTACCGTGGCAGAATTGCTCTGCAGGAATTTTTAGTGGTTACAAACGAGATCGGCAATCTTCTCGATAAGGGCGCGAATACTAACGAAATAGAGAAGGCGGCAATAGCCGCAGGTATGGTGAAAATTCATCAGGACGGTATTAACAAGGCACTTTCTGGGCTTACTACCCTTGATGAGGTGCACAGAGTGGTGTTCTTTGACGAACTGTAAAACTTTTAACGCCGCAAAGGCGGCAGACTGGAGGAAAGAATGAAAAAACAAATGAAATGCGGCATAGCAGTTGCAGCAATTTTTATGGCGGCAGCCGCTGTGTTCGTTGGATGCATAAAACTTAACAAGCCGGAGATCGGCGAAGTGAAAGCTGCCGGCAATATCAAGGTAACAGATGAGGAAAAAGCGCAGTATAAGAATATGATCGGCAGCAGTATGAATGTAAAAAAAGCGGTTCTGATTCTGTTTGATACGGACATGGAGTGCAGGGAGTTTATTGAGAAGCATGGAGCTGAAAAGCTGCCTCAGGACGCTGGAGTAGGTATGGTTCCGTATATGGAAAACGGATATTACAACATCGTCGGAAAGGCGGAGCTTGAAGCCGCGTTTGACGCACTTGCTGACGGCGAATACACAAAAGAACCTGTAAAGTATTCGGGTATGTTCTGCTATATGAAACGGCTTTCGGAGGACAAGCCCCTTGAGGATAATAAGACGCTGGAGGAGTTGATACGGCGTGATAAGTTGCAGAAAGAGGAGAGTGAAGTGACGTAAAAAACAAGCTGTGCATCTTACCGCTTTTTGCTCGGGGCGGTACACTAGTACAGCACCGCTCGCTGCAAAGCGGCAATCTGCTTGCTTTTTTTCACGTTGGATTTGTGCCGCCGTACGGCGGCGGAATGGAGGATTAAAATGAAAAAAATATTATGTATTATCTTGGTACTGTGCTGCATGTTTATGTCTGCAATGCCGGTACTTGCCGAGACGTGCGAGGTGTGGAGTCCGACACCGATGGGCGCATGCGGTTTGTCTACGGAAGATGTGCGGCTAAACCGCGCAATACGTATGGGCAAGCTGGAGCTTATACAAATACCAGAGCTGGGCGATAAGATATTTTTTGGTACGGTTATATGTGATATCGACGACGGAGGCTATAAAGGGAATAGTGACATGCTTTTGTTTTACTATTACCTTCTTCTTGATACTGACAATGGGTTTGTTATACTTGACAGTATTTATGACGGTAATGAGCATTATGAGGGCAGCAAACAGTCTGTACTGCGGCTTTCTGATGTCCTGGATCTGGCTTATTTTAAAAATGCCGGCTACGATGTGCCGTATTATATGATATGTCCGACAGGACGGTACAGTTACTCATCGTATCCGTCCGATACCAATTACTATTTCATAACAGACCAATATAAAATAGTTAAATATTCGCAGTCAAATGATAAAAATACGCCATATACTCCGGCAGTTAAGGATAATCGGTTATACGGTGCAAGGAAAACATATCTTTCCGGTAGCAGTACATATGTGTATAACGTGCAGGAGATTGCTATTAAGGACAGTATAGTAATTCTTCAAAATACGCAGAGCATTTCAACAACCGTTTTTGAAGAAGAATATACATCATATAGTGAGGAATTCACATCAAATATTGAGCAGAATGTTTTGTATAAGCTTCTGTGTGCCCAAAATATGTATGCGAGTATAAATACTACAACACAGATAAACAGCTCAGGCATAACGGAATATTATGATGTTATTTCGCTATATAAAAACGTAAATTATGATATGGTTAAGATAAAAGAAGAGATATTTCCGGGTAGCATCACTAGCAAACTTACCGATATTTATGGAATTACAGGACTGGATGAGGACAAATATACGCAGAAGGGCTGCTCAATGCCGGTTGCACGAACCGGAAATTACTTCATATTAAAAGACGGCACAATTGTAAAGATTTCGCTGGACAGTAATATATACACATCATATAACTACGGTACCCGTGACGGAGTTCTGACGGTTGTGAGAAACAAGAATAAGAACAGCTATATTTACCATTCCGATTCAAGCAGCGGGAATACCTATTACTGGCATATGGTAAATGACGTATATTTCGATAAAAACGGCAATACCATCCTTGGCGATGATACGGAGTACAGAAGTGACGGCAGCAGTCACGGACTGGACGGTTACTATATAAATTACAGCAGTTTTTCAAACAGTAAAAATATAACCCAATTAGGTGTAAGTCAGGTGAAGGACTGGTATACAAAATATCTGACAAATGTGTTTCCGGACGGACGGTATGCCGAAGCAGAATGGGTGGATATTAACGAATCTCAGTATGAATTATGGTATATTATATATAATCCCGACGGAAGTGTCAACTCACGAGGTCCGACAGGAACGGTTATAACCGGGCAGAAAATATATAACAGCAGACCGATTTGTATCGCTGCTAATAACTCAAAGATGGTTATAAGTATAGAGCTTTTGATCAAGGGATGGATGCGTGAGATGTACCGCAGCTCTGTATCTGAAATAAACACAAAAGGCGAGTATATCCCCGGCGGAAGTATAGGTGAAAAGAATCTGATCCCGCCGGATGAAAGCGATACCGAACCGGTAGAAAGCTCGATTGATTTTAACGAGGATGATTTGCCGATAGGCTTTAATATCAAGGACAACGTAATAGG
>CAMFCK010000203.1 GCA_945948775.1 uncultured Clostridia bacterium | reverse complement strand
GAGCCAGTTGCTGATGCAGCACCCAAAATGGATGCTGCGAAAACAACCACAGAAGTCATTTCTGTTTACTATGTAAAATGGTTTGATACAGATACCAAAAAAAGTGTCTCCGACAAGTTCGAAGCCGGCAAAGGTTATACCGCGCACGTTTATTTTGAATTAAATACTAATTACATTATGCCGGAAAACCTTGCCGAAGTTCGTGCAACTGTTAATGGTGAGTCGGCTGCTGTTATGGAAGCATCCGAATCCGCTGGTATGTGGATTGCGGCATATGAATTCCCGAATCTTGAAGAAAAGCAAACCGATCCCGAAAAAGAACCTGAGAAGGAACCTGAAAAAGATCCCGCAGCCGATCCCGGAACAGAGTCGGGGAAAGATACTGTTGAAAGCTATAAATTCCCCTTTAAAGATGTTGAAAAAGACGCATGGTACAGAAAAGATGTTGAAACTGCTCACAAGAACGGTCTTGTTAACGGAAAAAGCGATACCATGTTCTATCCTAACGATAATATGACATATGCCGAGGCGGTAAAGCTTGCCTGTGCCATGCACCAGCTTTATCACGACAAAAAAGTAACTTTGACAGCCGGAAGCAGTGTATGGTACAGCACCTATATGAGCTATGCCCTCGAAAAGGGGATTATTGAAAATGATTTAACCGCGGTTGCAGACGAGAAAATTACCAGAAGTGATTTTGTAAAAATCTTTTACGCAGCTCTGCCCGCAAGCGAGTATGCCGTAATCAATGAAGTTGCAAATAATGCGATTCCTGATGTTTCGTTAAGTGCAAAATCCGCAAAAGAAATATATGCGTTCTACCGTGCGGGTATTTTGGTAGGCAGTGATAATGAAGGAACCTTTAACCCGGAGAGCAATATCATCAGAAGTGAGGTTGCGGCAATCTTAACAAGAATGTTTGACGGCAGTGCAAGAAAAACAATTACGCTGAGGTAAAAACTTTTAATTTAGATGCGGGATATCTGCATTGTCGGATATCCCGCGCTCATCTATTAAGGAGGGGCAGCATGGGAAAGGCAAAAGGTATTATTATGATTGCGGCAGGAGCGATAGTTTTAGCGGTTGGGATACAGACGTTTGTTTCTGATCCCGAAAGAACCGGGCAAATTGAAAATGCGGTGTATATAGAAAACGGTCAGGTTTTGCCGGAAAATGACGGAAAGCTTGTGATTGTGTCCGGCAAGCTTGAGGCGGAGCTGCCGCTGGAGGATAGCGTCACAGGGGTTAAGCTTATGTCTCCGACAGCGACGCGAAACGTTCAGATTTATGAGGCAAAGACAATAGACAATGAAACGACATGGGATTGGGAGCCGGTTGCGAACGATTACAGCGAGGAAGGAAACGGCGGAATAAATACGCCTTCTCTTGTGTCCTCAACACTTGTCGCACCGACAAAAATCGGTGATTTTAACATTTCGGAGAAACTTCTTGTTTCGCTTTTAAGAACGGAAAACTTCAAGGATTATGACTATGATGCGTTAGCCGAAAACGGCTGGAATTTGTTTGAGGGACAGGATGGCGTATCTTATCTGTCGGAAAGTGAGGAGCTTCCGCAAAAAATAACAAAAGGGGACACCGTAACAAACAAATATAAGTATGGTTCTTATGAGGGAAGAACTCGGATTTTTTATCAAACGATGGCATCGAACGATCCGCTGATTTATACCTTTGTCGGAACGCAGCAAGGAAACGATTTGGCTTTGGCAAAGGATTTAAAGATTACTTCGGTATATAAAGGTGTGAAGACGGCAGAGGAGCTTGCAATCTCAAATAAAAATTCATCACTTGGCTCATTATTTCTTGGAATCATCCTCGGTTTACTGTTGATATTTTTCGGTATACGAAGCCTGAGAAAAATCATTGGACGTTGATGATTGGACTTGGGTGATTGACAATGAAAAATTACAATACAAACGGGCTTTATTTATCAAAAAAAACCTTGGTAAAGGCGGGAATACGAAAGCGCATTATGGTAATCAGCGGCGGTATTCTGACTGTTTTATTTGCCACATCTGTGCTGATGGCAATTTTGGATAGCGGTGACGAGCTGCGGCAGAATCTGATTGTTTATGTGGCTTTACTGATTCCGTCGGTACTGCTTTTGTATAAGGGAATGAAAGACGGAGCGCTGACAGACTTGGCAAACCGTTATAATTCTATCTTTGAGTGTGACAGGGACGGCGTTGTTACAATCTCTGAGCTTACAAAGCAGATGGGGAAAGCGACCCCTAAAATTCTCTCGGAGTTGGAACGGTTGCTTGAAAAGGGATATTTATGCAACTGCTCTTTGCAGAAAACCGGTCATCCCTGCATAATTCTTTCAGACGGCAGAGCCGACATAGACGGCTCCGGCTTTGTCAATGTGGTTTGTGACATCTGCGGCGGAACCACACGTATTCGTGCCGGAAGCAGCGGAAAATGCGAATACTGCGGCAAAGCTTTGGAGAGCAAGTAGCATTTTAGGCGAAAATGTCTATATACAATGTTAATTATTTGTATATTTTGCACATTATCCAATGGATAATATTGCAGAAAAAGCTCAAAAATTATCCATTGGAGAATATCTTTTATACACTTTATCTGTTAGGATAATGTTGTAAAACAGGTGCATGACTGAATACTCATCATACGGCGGGAGAGCCGGCAGGCAATGCTCGTCGCACTGCGAGAAGGACAGGGGTGATGTGATGATATGATGTGAATGTACCGAACAATGCGCCATCTTCAAAAGTGAAGAATGGCGGAGGCTCTCCTTGCCGTGTGGGTGAGCAGACAAAACAATATGCACGGTCAGATTATCCGGCAGAATGTCGGAAAGAAACAAGGAGGAAATGCTTATGAAAGCAAAAACGAAACTAAACAGCCTGCTCAGTATGCTTATTGCGCTGGCAATGTTGCTGGGAATGCTCCCTGCCATGAGCCTGACGGCGTTTGCGGCAGAGCCGGGCATCAGCATTACAGGCTCCACCGCCGACAGCAGCGGC
>CAMFCK010000202.1 GCA_945948775.1 uncultured Clostridia bacterium | reverse complement strand
AAATCCAATACAGCAGGAAAACCTTAAAAAGCTGGAGCGCTTTGGCTGGGGAATTATCGGTCCCCAGACCGGGCGGCTTGCCTGCGGCAGCATTGGCGTCGGCAAAATGAGCGAGCCGGAGGAGATTTTTGAACGAATAGTGCATGAGATTGGTTTTTCAAAGGATTTTGAGGGCAAAAGGCTTGTAGTAACGGCAGGCCCGACACGCGAGGCGATAGATCCGGTACGGTATATAACCAATCATTCATCGGGAACAATGGGTTATGCTCTTGCAAAAGCAGCATCGGACCGAGGCGCACAGGTGACTTTGATAAGCGGCCCGACAGCGCTTAAAAAGCCGGGTTTTGTAAAAATAGTAGACGTTATCAGCGCACAGGATATGTATGAGGCTGTCATGCGGGAAACAGAGGATGCGGACGCGCTTATAATGGCGGCGGCGGTGGCTGATTATACTCCGGCGGAATTTTGCCCTGAAAAAATCAAAAAGACCGAGCAAATTTCACAGCTGAAGCTTTGCCGGACGCAGGATATTTTAAAAAGCGTGAGCGAGCGCAAAGATAAAGGGTTGTTTTTGTGCGGATTTTCAATGGAAACGCAGAACGTGCTGGAAAATTCGGAAAAAAAGCTTAAAAGCAAGGGCTTGGATATGATTTGTGCAAACAGTCTGCGCACCGAGGGCGCCGGCTTCGGTACAAAAACGAATATTCTGAGCATTATCACAAACGACGGTATTTCGGAAACCGGGCTTGTCAGCAAGGACAGGGCGGCGCATATGGTGCTTGACGCAGTTCTCGGAGGAATGAAGAGAAAGGATAAGCAATGAAGAATAAATTAATATTTTTGGGCGCATGCGCGGCGGCTTTTTCTTTGGGAGCGGCTTTTGCGGCACAGGGAGATCCCGCGGTTTTTGTAAACGGGCAAAGGATAGCTGAAAGCGCATACAATATTAATGACAGAGTGTATGTTCCGCTGCGTGCTGTGGCTGAGAGCTTAGGCGCGGAGGTAAGCTGGTCAGATTCCGAATATGCGGCCTTTATCGAAACAAGCGATGAAAGCCTTACAGCGAAGGTGGTTGAGCAGGTCAGCCCCAGCGTGGTCGCGCTTGCCGGCAGCTACAACGGCTCCTCCACCGCAACTGTTCACGGTTCGGGAGTGGTGGTCAAATCAAACGGCGTTATACTTACCAATGCGCATGTGGTTGAGTCGATGGAAAATATAACGGTCGTGCTTTACGACGGACAAACCTGCGCCGGACGGGTACTCTATTCCGATAAGACGGCGGATCTGGCTGTGGTGAAGATCGATAAGCTCGGACTGAAGCCGCTTCCCTTTGCAGACTCTGCGGTAACGGGACAGACGGTTATTGCTATAGGTACACCAATTTCACTTACGCTGAGAAATACTGCCACTAAAGGAATAATAAGCGGTACCGATGTGACCGTTCCGGGCCAGTATTATAAATATATCCAGACCGACGCGTCCGTAAACAGCGGAAATTCGGGCGGACCGCTGGTAAATATGCGCGGAGAGATTGTCGGCATCAATTCACGCGGCTTTGCGGCATAATATGCGGATAACGTAAAGTTTGCCATACCGGCGGACACGGTGGAATATGCGCTTGCGCAGTTTGAAAAATACGGAAAGATAGTGCGTCCGGAGCTTAAGGTAACTCTTGAGCAGCCATGGGCGGCTACTATAGGACTGCCGACTACCGATGGACTGACAGTACGCGCAAGCAGTGATGAAAAGCTGGCGGTCGGAGATATAATTACGAAGATAGGCGGTATAGAGGTTCATTCAACGCAGGATGTGAACGAGGCACTCAAAAAGACCTATAACGGCGGCGGTACGATAAGCGTGACATATCTGCGCGAGGGCGCGGAAGCAGCTTGCGAGGCAAGTGTAAAGTAAAATAAATTTACGGAGGGGATTTATGAAAAAGAAAAGCGTTTCAGCGGCAATCGCGGCAGCGATGGTACTGAGCGGTATGGGCACAGCTGTACTTGCAGAGGAGGATATCCGTGAGGAATATGAAACCATGATACAGCAGGAAATTGCCGGAGATTTTCAGGAAGCGGAGGAGGACAACAGCGAAACGGCGGCGGAGAAAGATGAGGAAACGTCCAAAACAGAGGTTGTAACAGTACCGGAGGAGGACGGACTCAGCATGGGCGAGCCGTATATCAACGCAAACGGAGTTACAATGGTGCCGCTGCGCATGATAGGAGATTTGGTGGAAGCCGACTATTATTATGATGAGGAAACGCAGACAGTACACGCCTCAAGGGGAGATGAGGTGGAAATCGTCTTTACCGTAGGCAGCGCTTATGCCGATGTAAACGGTTATACGCAGGAAATCGAACCGCCTGTTATGAGTGAAAACGGTTATACAATGGTACCGCTCAGATTTATTTGCGAAAATCTCGGCGCTGAGGTTTTGTATGAGGACGGCAGGGTATTTGTAAATGCCGATCCCGGCAGTGAATACGGAGATATTCTGATGCAGAAGATAACAAATGAATGGATAGGCGATTCTAAGTACGGCTGGAGCATGAAAAATCCTAAGGATATGTATACCAGTGATATTTACAGCTCGGTGGATTATCTGCGGTTTATGGGCGAGGGCGGTTGGCTGAGCATAAGCATAAAGGAAAAGCCGGAGCAAAAAGCGATAGGCACGCTGTATACGCGTGAAAAATATAACGCATCAAGAAGCTATAAGCTGCGCGAGGCGGAGCTTATAAAGGGTGCGGACGGGTACGATCGGTTTTATTTGCTTGCCGACAACGGCGATGGACAGAGCTACTATTTATGTACTATGAGCGATAAATACATATATGAGCTGACCATCAGCGCAACGGAAGAAAGTATGCCCGGAGTGCGTGCTGCTGCGGACAGCTTCAAAATCGGATTTGCCGGAGAGGACATTTATGATTTTGCACAGAACCGCTTTACAGAATATAAAAAGCTTTCAGGAAAAGATGATAAAATAACAATAAAGGCTCCCGAACCGTGGA
>CAMFCK010000201.1 GCA_945948775.1 uncultured Clostridia bacterium | reverse complement strand
TTGAGGATATGGAGTTTGAGGGACTTCTTGCCTCGGTACAGACCGGCAAGGTTGACATGGCTGTCGCAGGTATGACGGTTAATGAAGAAAGACTTAAGAGCGTTGATTTCTCTGATACTTACTACACAGCAACACAGGTTATGGTTGTTGCTGCCGACAATGAGGATATTAAATCTGCCCAGGATTTGAAAAATGCCAAAAAGGTCGGCGTTGTAATCGGCTACACCGGCGATACAATTGTAACCGACACTCTTGGGATTGATGAAGCTAACATTACTCGTGCAAACCGCGGCGTTGATGTGGTTCAGGATGTTAAAAACGGCAAGCTTGACGCGGTTGTTATCGACTCTGCTACCGGTAAGGCTCTTGCCGAGAAAAACGGTCTGAAGGTAGTTGAGGATCCCGAAGCGTTTGAGTCTGAGGAATATGCAATCGCAGTTGCAAAGGGCAACACCGAGCTGCTTGAAAGCATCAACAAGGTGCTTGCCGAGCTGAAGGAAAACGGCACAATAGCAGAGCTTGCTGAAAAGTACAACTAAGACTGATCATGAAAATCCGGCAGAAACGATCCCTGCCGGATTTTTTTATACTAAAAAATAGCAATCCTCAGCTTTGGGATTGCTATTTTTTTCTATCTGTCGGCAACAAAAAGGGTACCTACGCTTTTCCCCTCAAGAATATCATATAGCGAAAAAATATTTTTTCCGTTAGTAATTATCATATCAATCCCAACGCTGTTTGCCGCCTCTGCCGCACGGATTTTAGATATCATACCGCCGGTGCCGCGGTTAGAGCCGGCGCCTCCGGCAATACACTCCACGCTTTTGGCATCGGTTACCACCGGAACAAGCGTTGCATTGCTGAATTTATGAGGATCCTTATCGTACAATCCGTCTATATCCGAATACAGCACCAGAAGCTCAGCACCGACAAGCCTTGCAACATGAGCTGAAAGTATATCGTTGTCGCCAAATTCAATCTCCTCTGTTGCGACCGTATCATTTTCATTAACTATAGGAATTATGCTCATATCCAAAAGTGCTTCAAAGGTATTCTGCATATTTGCCTTGCGTTTAGGCTCGTCCACATCGTCCTTTGTAAGAAGTATCTGCGCGACTGTGCAATTATAATCGGAAAACATTTTATCGTACATATACATCAGCTCACACTGTCCCACCGCTGCGAATGCCTGCTTGCGGCGTATATCCCGCGGCTTTTCGCTGTAGCCGAGCTTGCCCATTGCAACGCCGCCCGCACCCGAAGAAACCAGTATCACCTCGCGGCCGGAGTTATTTATATCCGAAATGACGCGCGCTATCTGGTCAAATTTTCGTATATTAATTTTGCCGTTGTCATAGGTCAGCGTTGATGTTCCTATTTTGACAACAATCCGTCGCACCTTTTTTATCCTATCGTAAATATCATGCATCAGCTTTCCCTTCCCTGCCCTTGTTTTGTCATCTTTAAAAGGAGCTTCCAGAACTCCTCCAATGCGTCTCTTTTAGCAAATTTATTCATTTGTCCGGACATACTTGCAAGCACCTGCTTGTCGTTCACAAGCCTCATAACCGTATCATAAAGGCTGTCAGGCGAGAGCACGTCCTCCTTCAGCATTACCGCCGCGCCTGCGTCTGCAAATTCTCTTGCGTTCTGCTCTTGATGATTGCGCACCACATTCGGCGATGGTATCAGCACCGCCGGCTTAGCAAGACACGCAAGCTCTGACACAGTTATTGCTCCCGAACGGGCAATAACAAGATCCGCCGCGGACATTACCTCTGCCATATTATTTATATACGGCGTTACGGTAACATTTTCAGGCAGCTTACCGGCCGCAGCACATACTTCGCTGTAGTTGCGTTCTCCTGTGCCGAATAAAATCTTAATTCTGCTGTCTGTAAGCATTTTAATCATGCCGGTCATCGCTTCATTAATTTTCGCCGCGCCGAGACTTCCGCCAAAAGCAAGCACAAAAATGTCCTCATCGGTCAACCCCAGCTTTGCCCTGTTCTGCTTTGCGTCAGCCTTTAAAATTTCACCGCGCACCGGATTACCGGTAACAACACATTTTTTACCTTGCTTAAGGTGCTTCTGGGTTTCGGAAAAGCTGACCGCAACATAGTCAACATACTTCTGCGCTCCCTTAACCGTCAGCCCCGGATAAACATTCTGCTCATGTATCAGCGCAGGGATACCGCACTTTTTCGCCGCCATTGCAACCGGTCCGCTTACATATCCGCCGGTACACACCACCGCGTCCGGCTTAAAATCCCGCAGCAGCCGCACACATTCGGCATTTGCACTAATAAGCTTTTTCATAACTGAAATATTTTTCAGCATGTTCCTTCTGTCAAAGCCGCATATATCAATATAGCGTATATCATATCCTGCCGCAGGTACAAGCTTGGTTTCAAGTCCGCGCTTCGTTCCTATAAAAAGCGCCTCCATATTCGGAGCCTTTGATTTTACATAATCTGCTATAGACAGCGCAGGATTTATATGTCCGCCCGTGCCGCCGCCCGCAAAAACAATCCTCATATTTTCAGTTCCTTTCTATAAACTATGACCGAGGTATGGAATTAATTTTCGTAGACTGGCGCGATACATTCAAAACTATTCCTATCTCTGCAATCAAAACCATTATCGCCGTTCCGCCGAAGCTGAAAAACGGCAGCGAAATTCCCGTTGTCGGTATTGCGCTGCATACAACGGCTATATTAAATATCATTTGTATCGCAATATGTGATATTATACCTATCACAGCCAGCATCCCGTATGTATCCGGCGCTTCAAACGCAATTTTGATACCGCGTATTATCAGCGCCGCAAAAAGCAGTATAATAATAGCCGCGCCGACAAAACCGAGTTCCTCGCATACTACTGCAAAAATAAAATCGTTATACGGCTCCGGCAGGAAGGTATACTTCTGTATGCTCTGACCAAGTCCGCGTCCGAATAAGCCCCCCGAACCCAGCGCTATCAGCGATTGTGTAATCTGATAGCTGTTGCCGATGGTATCCCGCAAC
>CAMFCK010000200.1 GCA_945948775.1 uncultured Clostridia bacterium | reverse complement strand
AAGCCGGCTGTTGAACTGCTTGCACGTATACCCTCGGGGGTTTTCGGACTGCTCGGAATACTTATTGTCAAGCCTCTGATCTATAGGGCGGAGATTATGCTGTTTGCAGGCTCAAATACGCATCAGGTGACAGGCGGCGCCAATCTGATAGCGGCGGTGCTGGTGTTGGCGGTGATGATACTGCCTACGGTGGTTAATGTGTCGCATACTGCGCTGCTTGCTGTGCCGCGTCATCTGCGCAGTAGCTCCTATGCGCTCGGCGCAACTAAGATAACGACTATATTCCGCGTTGTGATACCTGCTGCAAAATCGGGTATAATCACTTCAGTTGTACTGGGTATAGGACGTGCGATAGGCGAAGCTATGGCAATTACACTCGTTGCAGGGAATGCGGTAAATATGCCGCTGCCGTTCAATTCAGTCCGGTTTTTAACAACAGGAATTGTGGCGGAAATGTCCTATTCTCAGGGACTGCACCGTCAGGCATTGTTCACTATCGGTCTTGTTCTGTTCGTATTTATTATGGTTATCAATATTATCCTTAATACTGCGCTGAAATCAAAAACCCAGGATTGAAAGGGAAATGTTTTATGACTTTGTATAAAAAGAAAAAGCGCCCGCTTGAGAGCTTTCTGCTTGGACTTATAATATTTTCCGGAGTTTTCGCAGCGGCGCTTCTGGCAGGCATAATAGTATATGTGGCTGTCAACGGAGCGGGGAGTATAACGCCTGAATTTCTTACTACCGTAAAAAGTGCCATGGCAGGAACCTACGGGATACTTGGGTATCTTGTCAATACACTGTATATCGTGGTAATAACTATAGTTATAGCAACGCCGATAGGCATCGGAGCGGCGGTATATCTGAACGAATATGCCAAAGCAGGGCGCGCGGTACGAATCATTGAGCTGGCGGCGGAAACCCTGTCCGGCATACCGTCAATAATTTTCGGACTGTTCGGTATGGTTTTTTTCGGCATTACCTGTAAGCTCGGATTTTCAATAATATGCGGTGCTCTCACTTTGACGCTGATGGTATTGCCGATAATTATAAGAACTACCCAGGAAGCACTCAAAACAGTACCTGAGAGCTACCGGACAGGCGCGTTGGGAATGGGCGCGGAAAAATGGCATATTATACGCACAATAATTCTGCCGTCTGCAATGCCCGGAATTATTACATCTGTGATACTTGCAATAGGAAGAATAGTCGGAGAGTCCGCTGCGCTGCTGTTTACGGCAGGAAGCAGCTATCTGCTGCCGAAAACAGCGGCATCTGTTCTATCGCACGTTATGGAATCGGGAGGCACGCTCACTATCGGACTGTATCTTGAAATGGCGGAGGGCAATATCAAAAATGCTTTCGGAATAGCGTTGGTGCTGATAGTGCTGGTGCTGATGATAAACGCTTTGACAAAGATTGTTAGCGGATGTATGTCAAAAAAGCATAATGCGGACTGACGGAAAGGAAAAAATATATGAATGTGAAAATGAAAGCGGAAAAGCTCGACCTTTTCTATGGCTCACATCATGCCTTGAAAGCGGTCAGCATGAACATATATGAAAAAAAGATAACGGCAATGATAGGCCCGTCCGGCTGCGGGAAATCCACTTTTTTAAAAACGCTCAACCGGATGAACGATTTGATAGAGTCAGTCAAAATTACCGGACTGGTGACGCTTGATGATGAAGATATTTATGATAAAAGAGTAGATGTAACTGCGCTGAGAAAGCGCGTTGGCATGGTTTTTCAGCAGCCGAACCCTTTTCCTATGAGCATATATGACAACATTGCTTACGGACCGAGGATACATGGAATTAAGCATAGAGCAAAGCTTGACGAGATTGTGGAGAATGCATTAAAGGGAGCGGCAATCTGGGACGAGGTAAAGGACTGCCTTAAAAAGAGCGCGCTCAGTCTTTCCGGCGGACAGCAGCAAAGACTTTGTATCGCAAGAGCGCTTGCTGTCGAACCGGAGGTGCTTTTAATGGACGAACCAACCTCGGCGCTTGATCCGATTTCCACGCTTCGCATTGAGGAGCTTATGGAGGATCTGAAAAAAAGATATACCGTGGCAATCGTCACACATAATATGCAGCAGGCGGCGCGTATCGCCGATTATACGGCATTTTTCCTTGTAGGTGAAATGGTGGAATTTGACGAAACCCGCAAGATTTTCTCAATGCCGAGTGATAAGCGCACCGAAGATTACATTACAGGACGTTTCGGGTGATGTTATTAATATAGTAGAAAGGTTGGAAAGAGTATATGCCGAGAAGAACTTTTGACAGTGAGCTGGAGTCGCTTCGTACAGAGTTCATTCAGATGGGCGAGCTTATTGAAAACGCTATCAAAAAAAGCATGAAGGCGTTTAATGAGGGAGATGCAGGCCTTGCGCAGGAGGTCTGCGAGAATGACAGATATGTGAACGTATCGGAAAAGAATATACAGTCTCATGCGCTTACGCTGATGCTTAGACAGCAGCCGGTAGCAGGAGATCTGCGGGTTGTTTCTACTGCCCTTCGTGCGGCGACCGATATGGAGCGCATAGGCGATCAAGCTGCGGATATAGCCGCTCTTGTACTCAGAATCAGCAAAAACGGCGAGCCGAAAATCAGCTCAAGAATAGAAGAGATGGCAAAAGCGGCAGCCGGAATGGTAAAGGCATGCGTCAGCGCATTTGCAGCCGCGGACATTGAGCTTGCAAAGAGAGTAATTGCAAATGATGACAAGGTTGACGCAATGTTCTGCGATATTAAGAATGATATTGTCAAGGCATTGCGCTCCGACATAGAGGAGAATGTAGATTTGTGTATAGATTTGCTGATGATAGCAAAGCATCTGGAAAAAATAGGCGATCATGCCGTCAATATTGCAGAATGGACAATCTTTTGCGAAAACGGAGTGCTGAACAATGTTCAATTGATATGAAAATGTAAAAAGGGCGTTGCATTAGGCAATGCCCTTTTTCGTAATAAACTTATTTTTAATGCTCACTGAACAAATGCGATTTTCAATCGCATTTGGAAAAATTATGACT
>CAMFCK010000199.1 GCA_945948775.1 uncultured Clostridia bacterium | reverse complement strand
TAATTTTTCCAAATGCGATTGAAAATCGCATTTGTTCAGTGAGCATTATTTAATATGTATTATATACCTGCAAATAGAAATTGTCAACATGGGGTTTATTGTAATTTGTATCAGTCAACGCATATGATGCTGCTTATGGCGGCATATTTCTTTTCTCCGATACCGCTTACATTTTTGATTTCCGCTGTTGTGCCGAATCCGCCGTGTGCGCTGCGGTAATCAATTATTCTTTGTGCAAGAACTTCGCCTATGCCGGGAAGAGTATTAAGCTCGTCAATATCTGCGGTGTTTATATTCACCGGCATATCTGCATCAGGCGTCTGTTCTGCTATAGAGGAAGCGGCGTCCGCTGTGATATTATCGCGCGTTAAAGTAAAGGAAGGCTCTGCTGCACGGTCAAAACCTATGCACATAGAGCAGCATACGATTGCAGCCGTTATAACAGAAGCTTTTATTAATTTATACATCTTCCTCACCTGCCTGCTGATTTATCAGCAGTATATCATATTTTGTCGATTTTTGCAATATAATGACGAAAAAAGAAGATTATGTGCGGAATATGACATTAAAAAGGCTGTACAAAAACTCAATATATAAATCGAAATTTATACGGAAAAATTGCTTGCGGTTAAAGGGCATAAACACAGGAAATCCGCCCGTGAAGGCGGATTTCCTGCACTAAAGCAAGTAAAATCAAGGTTTTTGCCCTTGAACGCTCCGGGAGACTTTGTTTACACCCCCTTCAAAGAATTACTTTATGCTGTCGATATTATACGGCGTTATCTGATATACAAAATAGTTCAGCCAATTGGAAAAGAGCAGGCTTGCATGTGAACGCCAACGCACAATCGGGCGTTTTGTAGGATCATCGCCGGGAAAGTAGTGCTTCGGAATAGTGGGATTCAGACCCTTGCGCAAATCACGGTTATATTCCTCGCAAAGAGTAGAAGCATCATATTCCGCATGGCCGGTCACAAATATCCGGCGTCCGCCCTTGGTAAAGATAATATATGCGCCTGCATCGTCGGATTCGGCCAAAATTTCAAGCTCCTTGACCTTTTTTATATCCTCGCAGCGCACCTCGGTATAGCGTGAATGCGGTGCGTAAAATTCGCTGTCAAAGCCGCGTACAAGCTTTGCGGTGCGCCGGTTGACCTTGTGAAGGAATACGCCGGAGCATTTATTTTCAAGCGAATACTTCGGCACGCCATAGTGATAATAAAGCCCCGCCATTGCCGCCCAGCATATATGCAGCGTTGATGTGACGTGGGTTTTTGACCATTCCATAACGTCTACAAGCTCATCCCAGTAGTCTACATCGTGGAAATCAAGATTTTCGACCGGCGCTCCGGTTATAATCATACCATCATATTTACTGTCCTTAATATCGTTAAAGCTTTTATAAAACGTGCGCAGATGCTCTGCGCTGGTGTTCTTTGAGGTGTGTGAATTCATTGTCAGAAGATCTATTTCCACGTGAAGCGGCGAATTGGACAAAAGCCGCAGCAGCTGAGTTTCGGTTGTTATCTTTGTCGGCATCAGATTTACAATTGCAATCCTTAAAGGGCGTATATCCTGGTGCATTGCACGCGTTTCACTCATCACAAAAACATTCTCATTGCGAAGCTGTCTTGTCGCAGGCAGCTTGTCCGGTACACGAATAGGCATGTGCTATCAGTCCTCTCTGTAATCATTTCTATTATTGTACCACAAACGTGTGGCATTGACAAGAATAATTTGTTATGCGTGTGGAATAATTAAATTATACAATCGTAAAGGAGGTATTTTTTTGTGGAGGAAAAAAATACAAAAAATGAGAATAACACACAGAATGAAGAGGATACAGAGCAGGAGCGGCGCGACAGTATATATGAATGCGGAATTGTAGAAACGGCAAATTCGCGCGGGAGGATAAAAAGTCTGAATATTATAGGCACGATCGAGGGGCATAATCTGCTTCCGGCAGGAACAAAATCCACCAAGTATGAGCATGTGCTGCCACAGCTTGTCGGCGTTGAGGAGGACGAGAATATTGACGGTCTGCTTGTGCTTTTAAATACGGTAGGCGGCGATGTTGAAGCGGGACTTGCAATGGCGGAGATGATTGCCGGTATGAGCAAGCCGACCGTGTCGGTAGTGCTGGGCGGAAGTCATTCGATAGGAGTTCCGCTGGCAGTAAGCACCGATAAGTCCTTTATTGTACCGTCGGCGACAATGACTATTCATCCGATGCGTATAACCGGAGTGGTGATCGGCGTGATGCAGACCTTTCGCTATCTTACTAAAATGCAGGATAGGATTATAGATTTTATTGTGCGCAATTCAAGGATAGATTATGATACATTTAAAAAGCTGATGCTCACTACAGACGAGATAGCAAATGATGTCGGCAGCGTCCTGTTCGGTGAACAGGCGGTTGAATGCGGGCTTATTGACGCGGTGGGCGGACTTTCCGACGCGCTTGAGGCATTGTACGGGCTCATCGAGGGCATGCCCTCCGGAGTCAGGATAGACATTGATAAAATCAATGATGCGCTTGCAAGGCGGCAGAAGGGCTACGGCAGAGGCGGAAGGATGCTGATAGAAAAGGATAAAGCTGAGATTTTGTCCGGAGTAAGAGGCGGATATACGCTCGGAAGTCCTATAACCATCAGGATTGAAAACCGTGACTGGAAGAACTGGCAGGAGATTATGGGCGCGCAGTATTCCAACGGACAAAAAGCGGTGCGCTGCCCTCGTCCGGGACATGCTGACCTTACCGGCGGCATGAAATATGCGCATGAGGATCTGCGCAACGTCTTGGAGCGAGCTAGCGCAAGGGAAACGGCTGCAAGAGTAGCTGTCGGCGCGCTTGTAAGGCAGGTTCTTGAGCCGTTTGGAGTGGAGTTTTTGAGCAGAGTAGTAAGGATCGGCAGGGTTGAGGACAGCGCGTCCGTACTCGATGCGGATTTTTATGAAAGAGTATCCAAATCGGAGGTGGGCTTTGGCGACGCGGCTAAGGAAGCGGAAGCAAAGGCCTATATTGATGAAGTAAAGGCAATGGGACAGACGGTCGGAGGC
>CAMFCK010000198.1 GCA_945948775.1 uncultured Clostridia bacterium | reverse complement strand
GCTCGGAAAACTGATCGCTGCTGCCAAGTCCGCTGTTGCTGATTGCACTAATGATTTTTTCGGTATTCATAAGTATTACAAGCGTAAGCTCCTTATCCTTTTCAGCTATATTCTGAAGCGTTCTTAAATACGCAATGTAGTTGGGGCCTGCGTCGCTTTTACTGTTTCTTAAATCATTTTTCGGAAGCAGAATAAGCTCATTCCTGTGCGGAGCGTTCAAAATTTCTTTCCACTCATCTATGGAAAAGTTGCGGGATTTGTGCTTTTGCTCAAAATATTCCTCAGCCGAAGCGGTTGTTGATGAGGATATAACCCTTTCACGCCTTTTGTTGTAAATGTATACCTCCTCGGCTATATCAGATATGGAATTAGCATTCCTAAGAAATTCATTACACCTGAAATCCTCATATACAAAATCCATGCTTTCCTCCAGAGAAAAGCTGTCAATCATCTCCGCATCGGACGCAATAAAATTCGCAAGCTGGTTTATAGTCATAATGTCGTTATCTATCTCGTTTCTGGATGTTTCAAGCAGGGAAATATAATTTTGCCTGTATACTTTTTTAATTTCGTTCATCATTGCCGAACTGCTGAAAGCATAAATAATAAACATAATTAAAAAAGCCACTCCGTATGAATACATCAGCTTATAAAGATAGCTTTTGCTCGATTTAACCTGTTTGCGCATCATGAATTCCTCTCTGCCAAAAAAAATTTTTGCGTTAAGTAATCTATCCTCCACCTATTGATCCACATCAATACATCTATGATACATTAAAAGTACTGTCAAGTCAAGGCGAAAATCGAAATAAACCGGCAAGCAGCGCTGCCGCCGTATGCGGTCAGACGCTGCTTGGGCATAAATGTAATTATTTAGCTTTAGTAGGCATATAATCCTCGGTAGTAGCAAGACGCCAGGTATCTCCGCCGTCATAGGTAACAACAGTTACGTGTTCGCCTCTCGGATTCGAACCTGAATTTGCATAATGTCCCGGAAAGTATGGATAAACAACGCCTACAGGTGCCACATCGGTCATTCTTTCCGACTTATCCGGGAAGATGAAGTCTCTCGCCGCCCAATCATCGGCAAACAGCTCCATCCAGCTGGTCTTTGATCGGTAGTTCACATAGATAGCACCAGTTTCAGGATCCATATAAACATCGGTACCCCAAATCATATACGAACCCTTCCAGTACTTGAGCATCTTGATTCGCTCCCACTCCCCGCCCTTCTTCTTGCGGTACATAACCTGGTCGAAGTGATAGCTGTCGGTGGAGTCTCTTGTAATAGTGTAAATGGTGTCGTTTTTATCAATATTCATTGACGCATAGGAAATTGATGTCGGCGCTCCTATCGTCTCAACCGGCTCCCACTCGGATATGTCCGCGGGATTTTTGCTCTTGCAGTACACCAGAGGAAAATGGTGTCCGATCAGGAATGCGTGCAGATACCCCTCGGAATCGACGCTGAGTGCCGACCAGTTATGAGCGTCTCCGTATTCTAATCCCGCATACCCAAGGAACACCGGTTCGCTCAGAGTCTTTGTAGGAATGTCATACTCTATTATAAAGGTCGGAACACCGACTGGGTTTGCAAATACCTCCGGCTGCTCGTCTAAAAGCTTTCTCATAGAGTGACCGGCTGGCATATAATTCATTGTGGCATTGTAGCGTTCCGTGCTGTAAACCTCATTATAGCATATACCATAGGTCATAAACACCTTATCACCGACGGTAGCTGCAAAGTTAGCCTTGCCTGAGTGCTGTGAGGTACAAATTACCGGCTCGGGGCAGTAGACGGTTTCCTCCGGCTGCTTTTCGGGAATAACAAATGCGCCCGATTGATCTGTACTGTACCAATAGTTATGCAGCATGATTACCGGCGGTCTGTTAAGACAATCCGTATTGTTGCCGTCGAGAATTTCCATTTTCGTAAACGGTCTTGGCAGCTTATAAAAGTCCCATGTCTTCATTTTGTCGCGTGAATGGCACAAAATACCGAACAGCGCGCCGCTTCCGTCAGGATATGTACCCTGAAGCATAATTGTGCGGTATGCGTCACCGTCATTATCGAATCTGACCTTTGTTTCGTCATAGTAGCCGCCGGTTCTCAGGCGGTAGGTTTCAAAGCCGATAACCTCCTCGGCGTAGCGTTCAATCTGCTTGGACCAGTCAAAGAAGTGCCATGTCCCCTCCTCGTCCGGATATTCGAGGATATTGGAGGCGTAAATCATAAATTTGAAATCTCCCCAAGTGCTTGTGAAGGTAGGGAAAAACTTCGGATTATAGCCGTACATCGCCCTTGCTTCCTTAAAGTACGCCCATGTCATAATGGGCTCTCCCTTTTTGGGCTGCTCTAACACCTCCGGGAAGGAATGGTTGATGTTGAGCTTTTCCATGGCAAGCTCCTCTTCATTTTTGATTTCTTCCTCGTATATCTTCGATCTTCCATGCACAACCAGATCGGAATAAACGTAGTTATCTCCTGTAATGTTGTATTTTTCATGAATTTCGTCCAGCGTCTTTAACGCCTTTGCGTCCGCCGGATTTGCCAAAAGAGTCTTTTTTGCCTCAAGCAGCTTGTCATAATCCGGAATTGTCACCTCCCGGAATATATCGGGGACATCAAGAACGAAATCCCTTGTCTTCTTTTCATCAAGCGCATCCTCACGCGCCTTGCGTGACTTCAGATTCTGCTCAACCTCCTGCGCATTAATCGCCTCTGTGTGAGTTTCCAGCTTAATATCGTCGATATAAAGCACCGTCTGCGGATACGGCTCATAATCGAAGGCTCTTGTAAAGAAGTAGAGCGCGTCAATTTTTCCAAAGCCGGCAACCGCGTCCGTGCTTTTTTGCAGCGTTTCAAGTGGGAATGTAAACTGCTTCCAGCCGGTGAAGTCGATAATGAACTCGTCATAGAAGAAGTTTAATGTATACTCGCCCATCTTATATGATGAGTAATCGAACATACCATACGGGTTTGAAGCCGCGCCAAGTGTAACACGCTCACCGGTCGCAACCTCGGAGTAAACCCAGAAGGATATCGCGGTATAAGAGCTCCAATCGGTCGGGACCTTCGTG
>CAMFCK010000197.1 GCA_945948775.1 uncultured Clostridia bacterium | reverse complement strand
ACAGATTGGAATAGGTGATGATGATATTATGCTTGTTTCGGTCGGAGAACTGCGGAAGCTGAAAAATCATAAAACGATTATTCGTGCAATGGCAAAACTGAATGATCCGGCGATTCATTATGTAATTGCAGGCTCCGGCCCGCTTAAGGGTGAGCTTGAAGCTTTTGCTGAGGAGCTTGGAATAAAGGGTAATGTACATTTGTTAGGCTTTTGTACAAACGTATATGAAATATTAAAATCAGGCGATATATTCTGCTTCCCGTCATACCGGGAGGGAATGCCGGTTTCTCTTATGGAGGCAATGGCGGCAGGACTGCCGGCAGTTGCGTCTGATGTCAGGGGTAACCGGGATTTGATAGTGCCTGATAAAGGCGGCTTTCTGTATTCTGCCGATGATTCGGAAGGCTTTGCGCAAGGAATACTAAGCCTTGTGCAAGATCCGCAGCTCAGGCGCAGAATGGGAGAGTACAATCAAGAGCGCATTAAAGCTTATGATATAAATATTATCAAGGAGGAATTATCAAATATATACTTTTCTCCTCATGAATGAAGGAAGTGACCGGTATGGAATGCAGTTTTTATGAATACAGCTTTATAGTGCCGGTATATAATGCCGAAAAATATATTGATGAATGTATACAAAGTATTTTGAAACAGGGTGAAAGATGTGAAATAATTCTGGTTGATGACGGTTCAACAGATGCCTCCGGCGAAATCTGCGATGTATATGCACAGCAGCATAAAAGAATAAAGGTATTTCACAATAAAAATTCCGGTCCTGCTGCTGCAAGAAATTTCGGACTTGAAAAAGCGTGCGGAAATTATGTAGTATTTGTTGATTCGGACGATTATATAAGCAGCGGTTTAATTGAACATCTTGAATGCGGATATGCAGATAAGACGCAAGACCTTATATTTTATAATATTGTGAAAAATTTTCCCGACGGCAGGCTTGAGCCTATGTCGGAGGGACTCGCAAGAGAAAAAATTCACGGAAAAACTATAGACGAAGTGCTCAAGGCAATATCGCAATGCTCAAAATTTCCTGCAAGCACAGGAGGAAAAATAATAAAAAGAGATGTTTTGACAAAAAACAATATCAAATTTAAGGAAGGCATTATGGGTGAAGACATTGATTGGACCTTGCAGCTTATATCAAATATAAATTCCGCAGATGTCTATCAGGATGAAAGCTATTATTACCGCATATCGCCTAATACACGCCGTTCTTACGGCAACAGCAAAAGCCTGTTGGATCAATTGAGCATTATAGAAGAATGGACTGCTGCAGGAAAAGGTGCAAATAAATATATTTTATCTTTTCTCGCTTACCAATATGCTGTTTCGCTTCCGTTTTACGGCGCGCTGGCGGCAGAGGAGAGAGAAATGTACAGCAATAGAGTAAAAAAGCTGAGGTTTCTGCTCTCTTACGGAAATACTACAAAGATTAAGCTTATAAGACTGGCAGTCAATCTGCTTGGAATAACAACGGCGTCAAAGCTGCTGTATCAATATGTTGTGAAAAGAGATGAAACGAATGCATGAAAAGCCAAAAATTTTATTTGTCGCGCAAAATCTGTACGTCGGCGGCGTTCAGAAAGCATTGGTCAATCTTTTAAATGAGGCTTCAAAAAACGGCGGTTATGATATAAGAGTGTTTACATTTGCAGGAGGTGCTCTTGAAGATGAAATTCCATCTGATATCCCGGTCAAAGTCGGCAGCAGAATATTACAGCTGTCCGCAACGTCGCTGGGAGCTATCAGAGCGTCCGGGAATGTTGTAAATATTGTATTGCGGTTATTTATTACACTTTTGGCAAAGCTTGTCGGGACTGAAAGGTTTTACAGACTTGTATTCAGAAAACAAACCGTAAAATATGATATAGCAGTTTCGTACTTCACCGACATACCGGTCGGAGTATTCAACAAAGGAACAAATTTGTATGTTTCGGACTTTGTTGAAGCAGATAAAAAAATAGCATGGATACATACCGATCCTGTTCTCGGCGGCTTTGATAAAGAATACTGTCGAAGAATTTATAAGCCGTTTGATAAAATAATATGCGTATCGGATGCTGTTAAGGCAAAATTCGATGCAATGCTGCCTGAGTACAGCAGTAAAACAGAAACAAGATATAATGTATTTGATAAGGAAAAAATAGAAAATCTTGCGCAGCAATTTGAGCCGTTTAAAAAATCAAGGTTTGATATTGTTACTGTTGCAAGAATAGATAATGCTTCAAAGAGAATCAATGGGATAGTAGATATATGTTATCAGCTGAAGAAACAAGGTATTTCCGGCTTTTGCTGGCACATCATAGGAAACGGTCCCGATCTTAAAGCTGACATTGAACTGGCAAAAAATCTTGGGGTGGATGATGTTATAAGCTTTGAAGGTGAAAGCGTAAATCCGTACCCGTACATATATAAAGCTGATTTATTTGCGCTTTATTCCGCATATGAGGGATTTCCTCTTGTGATAGGCGAAGCGCTGATACTTAAAACGCCTGTGCTCACTACTAATTATGGTGCGGCAAAGGAACAGATCCCGATTGACGGCGGAATTATAGCTTACTCCGATGCAGAATTTTACATGTATTTGGAAAAGCTTATCACCGGCAGAAATTAACTTAGTATACAGCCGGGTAAAGGACGGTTTGTATAAATATTTTATAAAGAAAGGAAAGATTGGAATGAATAGGCTAAAAAGAATCATTTCAAAAATCACGGTCATTTGCTTATGTGCAACGTGTGTTAGTGCGCTGCCTTGCGCAGCTTCTGACGAAGATAATTACTCGCTGCAGAACAGCGGTTTTGAACTGCCGAGCATTAGTGATTCCTATCAGCAGCCGCTTGATTCAAGTGTGCCAAACTGGAGCACTACGGCATACGAAAAGAAAATTGAGCTGCTGAGGGAAAATACCAATGTGCATATCAAAGGGCAGACACTCACGCCAAAGGCCGGTTTCCAGGCTGCTGAGCTGAATGCAGATGAGCAGAGCTCGTTGTATCAGAGCATAAAGACCACACCGGGAAGCTTTGTAAAGTGGGGTATATCGCATCACGGCAGAAACGGATACGATACAA
>CAMFCK010000196.1 GCA_945948775.1 uncultured Clostridia bacterium | reverse complement strand
CCGGCGCACGCTCCATGTCGTCTCTGAAGGGATGAGCCTGTAATATAACGTTTCGGTCATTTTTGTACTCTTTATAGAAGGTTTCAATATCTGTGTCAAGGTAATCGTAGATTCTATAAAGATCGTCTCCGCAGATGCCATAAACCAAATAGTCATTGATATTTGTCGTAAAACGCAGCTCTATGCCAAGAATTACGTTCAGGCCGAGCTTTTCGCCTTCACGGCGTACCGTTTCATAGTCGTTAATATAATATTCAATAAATTCATTTTTGTCACGCGAAAGTGCGCTCGGCTCAAAATGATTTGTAACAGCGATTGCGCTATAACCCAGAGCAGAGTAGATCCCTGCAAGCTCGGCAGCGGGGATTTGTGAACACATGCTTACAGGACTGGTGTGCGCGTGAAGCTCTGTTTTAAATTTATAATCTGAATACAATTGAAATCATCTCCGGTTTGTAATTGAGTTCTTCTAGTTTCGCGGCGTATTTGCAGCCTTATACGAGCCGAGAAATTTGAAAAAGTCGGTATTTGTTCTGATAGCGTCAAGCGCAGAGCGTATCACAGCGTCTTCTGCACTGCCGTCTATATCAATAAAGAATATGTATTTGCCGAGTTTCTTTTTAAACGGGCGCGATTCTATTTTTATCATATTGATACCCTGACGTGCGAAAATCTCAAGCGAGCGGAAAAGACTGCCCGGTCTGTTGTCCAAAGTGAAGGCTATTGAAGTTTTGTCTGCATTTGATGCCGGAGCGGAGTTTTTTTCTGCTATTATGAATCGCGTAGAGTTGTTCGGCTCATCGCCACAGTCGGCAAAAAGAATTTCAAGTCCGTAAAGCTCTGCAAGCGTTGCAGGACCGAGTACACCGTACGCAAGACCTGAACCGGCGGTAAGCTCTGCCGCTGCGGCAGTAGATTCGGTGTATTCGACCGGCACACCGGGAAATTTACGGTGCAAAAGCCTAGAGCATTGCGCAATCGGCTGAGGGTGAGAGATAATTTTTGTTATATCCTCTGCTTTTACTCCGGGCAGCACCATGAGATTTTCGCTGACTTTGAGTATATGTTCGCCGGTAATATGGAGCTGAGCGTCAAAGGCGAGTGTGTCCAGCGTGACGTTTACGCTTCCTTCGATTGAGTTTTCAATAGGAACTATGGCTCGCTCTATTTCGCCTGAATCAACAGCCATGATAAGCGAGTATATAGACGCATATTCGCAAAGCGGTATGCTTGCACCAAAATATTCCAAGGCCGCAAGGTGCGAAAATGTACCCTGCGGCCCCAGATAGCCGGTCACAGTGTTTTGCCGACAGCCTCGGCAATCGGGCGCAGCTCTTTCATAAGAGCCTCAAAGTGTTCGGGGGTAAGTGACTGCTCGCCGTCAGACATAGCCTTTTCGGGGCAGTTATGAACTTCTATCATAAGTCCGTCCGCACCTGCTGCAACAGCGCCCTTTGCAAGGGCATCAACATATTTGTAGGTTCCGGCTGCATGCGAGGGATCTGCTATTATCGGGAGATGTGAAAGCTCCTTTGAAACGGGAATAGCTGAAAGGTCAAAGGTATTTCTTGTGGACGGTTCAAAGGTTCTTATGCCGCGCTCGCAGAGTATAACATTTTCATTGCCCTCTGACATAATGTACTCGGCAGCCATAAGCCATTCCTCCATTGTTGAGGAAAGACCGCGCTTTAAAAGTATAGGCTTGTTGCATTTTCCGACCTCGCGCAGAAGCTTGAACTTCTGCATCTTGCGTGCGCCTATCTGCATTATATCGGCATATGAAGCAACCAGTTCAACATCGCGTGTGTCAAGCACCTCGGTGCATATCGGCATACCGGTTTCATCGCCGGCCTTTCTCATGATTTTCAAGCCTTCGCCCTCAAGTCCTGCGAAGGAATAGGGTGATGAACGCGGCTTGAAGGCACCTCCGCGAAGAATGTTCGCACCGGATTCCTTGACCTTTTGCGCTATGAAGGAGAACTGCTCATGACTTTCGATTGCGCAGGGGCCTGCAAACACAGCAAGATGAGAGCCGCCTATTTTTACTCCATTTACATCTATTACTGTCGGATCCTTTTTAAGCTCGCGCCCTGCAAGCTTATACGGTCTCATGATAGGCACAACATTTTCAACACCGCTCATCAGCTTGAGCTGATCCATTGTAAGACGGCGCTTATCGCCTATAGCCCCGATTACCGTTTTCATTTCACCGTATATCGGATGCGTCTTGAAGCCGTAATCGGTAAGACGCTGTTCAACCGCTTTAATTTCTTTATCGGTTGCGTTATTGCTCATTATAATAATCATGTGTGTCACTTCCTTAATTAATCTTACTCGGCTTATTGTACCACAAAAAAGTAAAATAATCAATGTTTTTTTAGCGCTGCGACAAAAATAAGACGTGTTAAACAAAAAACAGCGCATTTTTGCGCTGTTTGATGTGATTATTACAGAGTATGCGTTTTATTTTATCCGGTATGCCCGCAGACTGTTGGCAACTGTGATAAGACATACGCCAACGTCTGCAAATATTGCCGGCCACATGCCGCCTATGCCGAAGAAAGAAAGTATCATTACAGCAAGCTTTATGCCTATGGCAAGAGTTGTATTCTGATAGACAATGCGCATGACCGAACGTGATAGCTTTATAGAAAGGGGTATTCTCAGCAGTTCATCACCCATTATAACAGCGTCTGCCGATTCTATAGCCGCGTCCGAGCCGATACCGCCCATCGCCATGCCGACCGAAGCGGTAGCAAGAGAGGGAGCGTCGTTTATTCCGTCCCCGGCGAAAAGCACTCCGCCGTCTCCGCTCTCTTTAAGCATTCCGAGTCTTTCCGTCTTATCCTGCGGCAACAATTTAGAATATACTTCGTCCATTCCGACAGCCTTTCCTACCGCTTCGCATACCGCCCTGCCGTCGCCGCTGAACATTACCGTTTTTTCCACGCCGCACTTTTTAAGACTCGCGATTGTTTCGCGCGCCTCGGGTTTAACCGCGTCGCAGACGTATATTCTGCCTGCAAGAACGCCGTCCGCCGCAACGTAGACGACGGTGCCGTAATAGTCTTCTTCGGCAACGTCAATCCCCG
>CAMFCK010000195.1 GCA_945948775.1 uncultured Clostridia bacterium | reverse complement strand
TTATACGAAAATCACATCGAATTTTACATTGCTTGCGCATGATTACAGCTATAGTGTTTTAATCCACACGCACGGTGAAATACTTCCGCCCGGAGGAGCTTATACAACAATCGGTAAAAACTGTTTTATCGGTATGAACGTAACAGTCTTAAAGGGTGTGACAATAGGAGATAACGTTATTATAGGAGCGAATTCGGTTGTGACACATGATTTGCCTGCAAACGGTGTATATGCGGGCGCGCCGGCAAAGCTCATTATGTCTTTGGATGCATACAGATGTGTTGAACATATAAAGAAAACAAAGAACCGCATACCGACAGTAGGGGAATTAGGCGCATATTCCTTGCTGTTTATGCAAAGGACGGAATCAAATTGGAAAAAGTACTTTAAAAATCGTTTCCCCGGCTGTAGTCAGGAAGCTGTAAAAAACAGTTTTATGAATACAGTGCCTGAATTTGAAAATTATGAAGATTTTTTATCAAATTATACAAAAAGGAGAGATAAATAACTATGCTGTATGAAAAACTTATTAACAAAGCTGAGAAGCTATCTCTGGTGGGACTTGGCTATGTGGGTATGCCGATTGCGGTTGCATTTGCAAAGCATGTAAATGTAATAGGCTTTGACCTGAATCAGAAGAAAATCGAGCGTTATATTAACGGTGAGGATCCAACGGGCGAGGTAGGAAACGAGGCAATCAAAAACACAAACGTAGAGTTTACATATGATGAAACAAAGCTTAAGGAGGCCTTGTTTCACATTGTTGCTGTGCCGACTCCTGTAAATCAGGATAAAACTCCGGATTTATCCCCTGTAATAGGCGCAAGCACAATATTGGGCAGAAATTTACGTCCCGGCTCTATTGTCGTTTATGAATCGACGGTATATCCGGGTGTCACCGAGGATATATGTGTGCCTATTCTTGAAAAAGAGAGCGGCTTGAAATGCGGTGTTGATTTCAAGGTGGGATATTCTCCTGAAAGAATAAATCCGGGAGATAAGGTACACAGACTGGAGAATATAAAAAAGATTGTTTCAGGTATGGATGAAGACTCTCTGGAACAGATTGCGAAAGTATATGAAATTGTTATACAGGCAGGGGTCCACAGGGCGTCTTCAATAAAAGTGGCTGAGGCGGCGAAGGTTGTTGAAAACAGCCAGAGGGATATAAACATTGCGTTTATGAATGAGCTTGCTATGGTGTTTGACAGAATGGGAATTGACACCAATGAGGTTATTGAGGCGATGAACACGAAATGGAACGCCCTTGGATTTTATCCGGGACTTGTCGGAGGACATTGTATCGGTGTGGATCCGTACTATTTTGTGTATGAGGCAGAAAAGCTCGGATATCATTCGCAGATTATTCTTTCAGGGCGCAAAATTAATGATGGAATGGGTGCGTATGTAGCTGACGCGACAATTAAACAATTAATACTTGCGAATAAGCAGGTAAAAAGCGCCAAAGTAATTATTATGGGTATAACCTTCAAGGAGAACTGCCCTGATTGCAGAAACTCAAAGGTTGAGGATATTATCTTAAGACTTCGTGAATACGACATTGAACCGTTGGTATATGATCCTGTGGCTGAAAAGGAAGAGGCTAAGCGAGAATACGGCGTTGACCTTATATGCAAGCAAGAGCTGAAGGACGCCGATGCGATTGTTTTTGCTGTTGCGCATAATCAGATAAAAGAATTATCTTTGGCAGAAATAGATGCTATCTATAAAAATATGCCAAACAGCGAAAAAGTTGTTATTGATGTAAAAAGTTTTTTGAACAAAAAAGAATTGCGTGATAAAGGATACAGTTATTGGTGTCTGTAATTTGAGGACGGAGAAAATATATGTCTAAAGCGTTTGATAGCACGGTTTATCTATTTGTATGTGCTGCACGAGGAATAAAGCCTGAAGCCGATATTGAAGTCAGCTTTGATGAAGTGTATAAGATTGCGGCAGAACAGAATATCTGGACTGTTATATACCCGCTTATAACTGATTTTAGCCAAAGGGGAAAGCTGCTTATTCCGCAGAATATTAAAAATAATATTGAATCGGATTTCTTCCGTAAATATACTTTCTATCATAATCGGCGGGAATATGAAAAGCTTTTATTTGAAGAACTGCGAAAAGAAAATATCAGCTTTTGCTTGCTGAAGGGTGATGCTGTTGCGCAATATTATGATGAACCTCTTTTGAGAGGTTCATCTGATATTGATATAAAGATTGCGCAGGAGGATATACAAAGCTGTGTTAAAATACTTAAGAAAAACGGATACAGTGTTGAACCTCTGGAAGAAGGTCATCATCACTTTGAATGCAGACATCCTGTGTACGGATTGCTTGAGGTTCATTTGTCTTTTTGTATGGATATTACAAATGATATATGCTTTAAGAATGAAATAACATATGAGGAAGAATACAGGGAAGAGGATATCGGCGGATTGGGAAAAGTACAGGTGCTTGGATATACAGACGGCTTCGTTTTTCTCATAATGCACTATATTAAGCATTTTATAAGCTCCGGCGCCGGAATACGCCAATTGATGGATATTATCTTTTACTATGAAAAAAACAGGGAGCATATAGACATGGACAGCGTATATGCCCGGACAGAAGTATGGGGGTACACAGAGTTCGTTGATATAATATTCGCGATTGGAAAAACCTGCCTGATGAGTGATGTGACGGTGTCGGAAGCAGCTTTGGAAAAGGTGAAGCCGGTTATGGAAGACATAGAAAAAGGCGGGGTGTTTGGCTATGTAGATGTTAACAGAATTGATTTTTACAGGTCATACTTAAAATTGCGAGCCGATAATCTGGGAGTGAAGATGTCGGAAAGGAAACGCAAACCGTTAATTGAAAGAATTTTTCCTCCTGCAAACGAGCTTGAGCAAAGATTTTCCTATCTTAAAAAGAACAGAGTGTTATACCCGATTGCAGTATTCCATAATATTGGAGTAATATTATCGGCACGCAGCCGGCGCAGAAAATTGATAAAGCAGGCTGAAGAAACACACATAGAACAAAGGCTGCAAATGCTGAGGAATGTAGGATTATTGTAAATTCAGATAATAAAAACTGCATCTGCCTGATTTTAGCAGTCATTATATAATGACTGCCGAATAATCAAAA
>CAMFCK010000194.1 GCA_945948775.1 uncultured Clostridia bacterium | reverse complement strand
TAATTACGATTTTTGTCATCTTCTCTTGCATATTGCAGAATTTGTGGTATAATTAACAATGTAAGCGCAGGAGGAAATAACTTTTGCGCGTTATAAAATGAAAGGAGAATATCTGAATGAAATATTCAAGCGAAGTTGAAGCAATGTGTCCTCTGGTAAAGGGCGCATATCATGGTCCTGCGCCCATCCCTCAGGAAGGTAAATGGACTCAGGCAAAGGAAATTACCGACATATCCGGTCTTACGCACGGTATAGGCTGGTGCGCGCCGCAGCAGGGCACCTGCAAGCTTACTCTGAACGTTAAGGAGGGCATTATCCAGGAGGCTCTTGTTGAAACGGTAGGATGTTCAGGCATGACGCACTCAGCAGCTATGGCGGCAGAAATACTTGTCGGCAAGACGCTGCTTGAGGCTCTTAATACAGACCTTGTCTGTGACGCTATAAATACAGCTATGAGAGAGTTGTTTTTACAGATTGTTTACGGACGTACACAGACTGCTTTTTCCGAGGACGGTCTGCCCATAGGTGCAGGTCTTGAGGATCTCGGCAAGGGACTTCGTTCACAGGTAGGCACGACCTATGCAACTCTTAAAAAGGGTCCGCGTTATCTTGAGCTTGCCGAAGGCTACATAACAAAAATTGCTGTTGATGAGAATGATGAGATCATAGGCTACAAGTTTGTTCATCTCGGCAAAATGATGGAAATGATCGCAAAGGGCGTTGATGCAAACGAGGCTCTTGAAAAGGCAAGTGGTCAGTATGGCAGAGTTGATGACGCAGCAAAGCTCATCGATCCCAGACATGAATAATAAGGAGGTTTCGCAATAATGGCACTGTTTGAGAGTTATGAAAGAAGAATAGACCAAATAAATGCGGAGCTTGCAAAGCACGGTATTTCTTCTATAGAAGAAGCAAAAAAAATCTGTGATGACGCAGGCGTTGACGCATATAATATCACAAAGAGCATTCAGCCGATTTGCTTTGAAAATGCATGCTGGGCTTATACCGTAGGAGCTGCTATTGCAATCAAGGAGGGCTGCAAGAAGGCTGCCGATGCTGCTGAGAAAATCGGTTTGGGACTTCAGTCCTTCTGTATACCCGGTTCTGTTGCTGATGACAGAAAGGTCGGCATAGGCCACGGAAACCTCGGTGCAATGCTGCTTCGCGAGGAAACAAAGTGCTTTGCTTTCCTGGCAGGTCATGAGTCCTTTGCGGCTGCTGAGGGTGCTATCGGTCTTGCAAGAAGCGCAAATAAGGCAAGAAAAGAAGACCTGCGCGTTATCCTTAACGGTCTCGGTAAGGACGCTGCAAAGATCATTTCAAGAATCAACGGTTTTACCTACGTTCACACTCAGTTTGACTATTACACAGGTAAGGTTGCAGTTGTCAAGGAGACAGCTTATTCGAAGGGTGAGCGCGCAAAGGTTCGCTGCTACGGTGCTGACGATGTTCGTGAGGGCGTTGCAATAATGCACCTTGAGGGCGTTGATGTATCTATCACCGGTAACTCAACAAACCCCACACGTTTCCAGCATCCTGTTGCAGGCACATATAAGAAGGAATGTATTGAGCAGGGAAAGAAATACTTCTCTGTTGCTTCGGGCGGCGGCACAGGACGTACGCTTCATCCGGACAACATGGCAGCAGGTCCGGCTTCCTACGGCATGACCGATACTATGGGCAGAATGCACTCTGACGCTCAGTTTGCAGGATCTTCATCAGTACCTGCTCACGTTGAAATGATGGGCTTGATAGGAATGGGCAACAACCCGATGGTTGGCGCTACTGTTGCAGTTGCGGTTGCTGTTGAGGAAGCTCTTAATAAATAATCGTTATAATAATCGTTTCTTTTCAGACTGCAAATTGCAGAAACGCTTTGGCTATTTCTGCAATTTGCAGTCTGTTTTAATATACACAAAAGTTATTGGAGATGAATAATTATGAATACCTATGCGCAGCAAATAAGACGGCAGCTACATATGTACCCTGAAATAGGATTTGACCTTGATTGAACCTTACAGCTGGTTAAAAACGAGCTTGACAAGATGGGAGTATTCTATAGACATTTGGCAAAAGCAGCGTTGTTGCAGTAATAAATCCGGAAAAAACAGCTTTACTATCGGTATATGCGCTGATATGGACGCTATGCCGATGCAGGAGAGGTTGCCTTCAGCACCGAGGAGCAGGGGCTGTTTCGGACGAATTTACCATTGAGTTTTTCGGTAACAGCTCGCATGTTGCAGCACAGCGAAACGGCGCCGAAGCTATTATGATGGCTGTGCAGGCATATAATGCTATAGAATTGATGATTGCCAAAGAAACACCGGCAAGATCACCTCTTATTTTTAATGTCGGTGTGATAAACGGAGGGACGGCATGCAATATAATATCCGATTATTGCTCAATGTCATGTACGCTTAGAACTCATGCTGACGCGCTTTCGGAAAGATGCTGAAGACGTATGGAGGGGATTGTTAACAGTATTGCAGCGGCGATCGGTGGCAAAGCAAAATTCTCGCATACAAAGCATTATCCGGTTGTATATAACAATGAAATTGTGACCGAAAAAATGCGCGAGGCTGCGTGTGGGGTTTTAGGTGAGGACAAAATCAAATCACGAATGCGTTCAATGGGCGGCGAGGATTTTTCATATTTTGCAATGGAAAAGCCGGGATGCATGATGCGGCTTGGTATTAAAAATGATGAAAAAGGAATTGTCAATGTTGTTCATAAAGCAAACCTTGATATTGACGAGGAATGTCTTGATGTTGGTGTAAAGGTATATACACAGTTCATTCTTGACAATATGGACGGTATAAACTTTGATTAAAATACCTGCTGTATGAAGAAGTTTTTGTAACAATCAGGAGCAAAATCTGATTTAAAAATCATCATATCACACTTTCATATTTTTTGCCGTGTGCAGATGAGGAAAAATATCGTATCCTTTTATGTAAATGTGCGCTTTTTATACATAATGTCTTATATTTCGACAATTATATTTTTTATATGACATAATATTGCATTCTTTTTATCGTGAAAGATAAAAAATGTATAGTAATCGTGTTGACAAAAATTTTATGAAAAAATATAATCCAAGTATAAACATAAAAGGAATGATCATTATGCGTAAATATGAGGATGATTATCAGTATTCAAATA
>CAMFCK010000193.1 GCA_945948775.1 uncultured Clostridia bacterium | reverse complement strand
TGCCGCAGGCAGGCTCGGCACGGCTGAAACAGCGGTGCGGCTGTTGCTTGCCGGAGATGAGGCGGAGGCGGATAAAATTGCCGCAGAGCTTGACGAGGCAAACCGCAGCCGTCAGGCGGAGGAACAGAAAATATTTGAGCAGGCAATGGCAAAGGTCATGAGCGATCCTTTGTTTGATAAAAAACAGGTGATAGTGCTTGCCGGCGAGGGATGGCATCACGGGGTCATAGGCATAGTCGCATCAAGAATATGCGAGCGGTTCTATAAGCCGTGTATTCTGATTTCCTATGAAAACGGAGTCGGAAAGGGCAGCGGACGTTCTATACCGGGCTTTAATCTGTTTGAAGCACTCGGAGCGACAGAGGAGTACTTAACGAATTTCGGCGGACATGCCGCCGCTGCCGGACTGGGGATAAACGTGGATCGGATAGACGAATTTACAGCCGCTATTAATAAGTATGCGGCGGGGGTATTGTCCGAGGAGGATATGATTCCAAAGGTGAGCATTGACTGCCGCCTGCGCCCGGAAACGGTCACACTGGAATGTTCGCATGCCATAGCGCATCTTGAGCCGTTCGGAGCGGAAAATGAAAAACCGGTATTCTCCCTTTTGGGGGTAAAAATTATTATGATAGACACTGTGGGAGCAGAGAAAAAGCATCTCAGACTTAAGCTTGCGCTCGGCAGCAGAAGCGTAGCTGCAATCGGCTTCAACATGGGTGAATACAGCGCGTTTTTCAAAACCGGAGATATGGCAGACGTGGCGTTTACCATGGAGAGCAATGTATATCAGGGCACAGAACGTCTTCAGCTTGTTCTGAAGGATATAAAAAGACACGGGGTTATGACCGGCGCATAGGAGGTGATACGACATGGATGATGAAAAAGACAAGGTTCTTGCTTATCCGGAGGTTCTGCCCGCTGCAAGCGGTACGGATAATGACACAACAATAAATAAAATTATAGATATGGTGAAGGGGTATGCACCCAATTCAAATACCGACATAATTTATGTTGCTTATAGGTTTGCCGCCGCGGCGCATAAAGGTCAGCTGAGGCGCTCGGGTGCGCCGTATATCGACCATCCTGTGCAGATCGCATATATTGCGGCAGAACTTGAAATGGACGTGGGCGCTATAGCTGCAGCGCTGCTTCATGACGTCATAGAGGATACGCCGTATACCTTTGAGGATGTGCAGGCTTTTTTCGGAACCGGTATTGCGGAAATTGTAGACGGTGTGACAAAGCTCAGAAAGCTGCAGTATAACACCAGAGAGGAACAGCAGGTGGAAAATCTGCGCAAAATGTTCCTTGCAATGGCAAAGGATATACGCGTTGTTATAATCAAGCTTATCGACCGGCTGCATAATATGCGCACATTAAAATATATGAAGCCGGAAAGACAGCTTGCGATTTCAAAGGAAACGCTGGACGTCTATGCGCCTCTTGCTCATCGGCTGGGTATTTCCAAAATCAAGTCTGAGCTTGAGGATCTAAGCCTTAAATATCTTGATCCGGTAGCCTATGAGGAAATACGTGAAAGCATAAACCAGAAGCGCAGCGAGCGCGAGGAGTTTGTAAGCGAAATTATCACTATGCTCAGACAGCGCCTTGACGAGCTTAATATAAAGGCAGAGGTTACCGGCAGGGCAAAGCATTTTTACTCGATTTTTCGTAAAATGTATGCGCAGAATAAGTCTATAGACGAGCTGTATGACCTTTTTGCGGTACGGATAATAGTGGATACCATACCCGAATGTTATACGGTGCTTGGCATGGTACACGATATGTTTACGCCTATTCCGATGCGGTTCAAGGATTATATCGCCATGCCTAAGCCGAATATGTATCAGTCGCTCCATACGACGGTTATCGGGCCTAACGGAACGACATTTGAAATACAGATAAGAACATGGGAGATGCATAAAGTCGCGGAAGAGGGTATAGCGGCGCATTGGAAGTACAAGGAGGGCAAGTCCGGTCCGAGCGATATGGACAACAAGCTTGAATGGGTAAGAAAGCTTCTGGATACGCAGGTTGATATAATAGATACCGACGATTTTATGAATACTCTTAAAATCGACCTTTTCTCAGACGAGGTATTTGCTTTTACGCCGAACGGAAAGGTGATTTCTCTGCCAAGCAAGAGTACGGTTATAGACTTTGCATTTGCAATACATTCGCAGATAGGCTATAAAATGAGCGGAGCAAAGGTGAACGGAAAGCTTGTACCTCATAACTATGAGCTGGAAAACGGCGATATAGTGGAAATTCTCACCTCGTCATCGATAAAGGGCCCCAGCAGAGACTGGCTTAAAATTGTTAAAACGCCGCAGGCGAAAAATAAAATCAATCAGTGGCTTAAGCGTGAGTGCCGCGACGAGAATATTATTCACGGCAGGGAGCTGGTCGAGCGTGAGCTGCGCAGGGTAAATCTCACACAGGCTCAGCTGTTCCGCCCTGAGTGGCTGCAGCAGATGTACAAAAAATATAATTTCAACGGTATTGACGATATATTTGCAAGCATCGGCTACGGGGGCCTTAGCGCACAGAAGGTAGTGCTCAGGCTAAGAGATTTATATAATCATGAGAAAAAGCAGAATCCGGAGCTTGCCGCCGCGGAGCAGGAAAAGCGCGCACAGCAGCAGAAAAAGCGGCGGCAGCATACAAACGGTATTGAGGTTGTGGGACTGGATAACTGCCTTGTGCGCCTGTCACGCTGCTGCAATCCTGTTCCGGGTGATGAAATAGTTGGCTTTATCACTAAGGGCAGAGGGGTTTCGGTACACCGTGCCGATTGTCCCAATATGCAGCCGTCGGCTCTTTCCGAGGAGGATAAAAACCGTTTTATCGAGGTAAAATGGGCGGAAGGCGAAGAATCCAATTATATTGCAACGCTCCAGGTCGATGCGGATAACCGTCCGGGAATGATGATGGCGGTGTCGGGGGTTATTTCCGATATGAAGATCAATTGCATGACCGTAAGCGCAAAGCCGACCAAGGGAGGATATTCCACAATGACTTTCGGACTGGAAATAAAGGACGCGGCAATTGTGACAAAGGCAATCAATAAGATAAAGGCTGTGCCGGGAGTGCTTTCGGTAAGCCGTTTGAAAAATATTTGACGAGGGATGCAATGAGAACAGAGAATGTAAGCATAACAACCGAGTATGTAAAGTT
>CAMFCK010000192.1 GCA_945948775.1 uncultured Clostridia bacterium | reverse complement strand
AGCGCGGTGATCGGGCAAAATATTTCCGTAATCCTTCACATTGTAGTCTCGCTTTATGCATGAGGCAATAAAGTCACCCACCTGTGCCAGAACCGAGCCTGCAAGACCTATTAATGCATACATTGCGCAAGCCACGCCGCTGAAACCGCCATACTGTGCTTTTGATAAAATAAAATAATAAAGCATACAGGAAACAACACAGAATATGATACCGCCCGCAGCACCCTCGACGGTTTTTTTCGGGCTGATATGCGGTACAAGCTTATGCTTTCCTAAAAATACTCCCGAAAAGTATGCGCCGGTATCGGTCATCCATGCAATTATAAAAATCCACAATATGGACAAAGCACTTGTTTCTGTCCTCAGCTTTATAATATAGCACATGAATACAGTAATAAACAGCGTTACAAAGCCATGCGCCAGTATATCCTTCGCATTGCTTTTTGTATGCATAAGCACTACCAATATCATATATAATGCAACCGCCGCAAGAACTGCCGTCTCCGCTTTATCGGCAATAATGCCTGCCGCTGCCGCAGCTGCCGATATATAACCTACAATATTTACACTTCTGCGGCAGCCAAGAACTCTATACATTTCTGCAAGCATTATCGCAGTTACTGCTAATACTGCGGCAGATAAAACAAGCGGAGGCGCAAAAAGCGCACCGAACAATATTATTAGCCCGACCGCAGATGTTAAAATTCGTGTCAGCATTGAAAATTCCTCCACCGGTTCTGCCGCAGCAGACCATTAGTTTATGCATATTATGATTTGGCGCGATGCCCTCGCTTTAACTATAGTAAAACCTTCGCGCGCGCATTGGCTGTCGGCTCAGCCGACTCCGCCGAACCTGCGGTTTCTTCTCTGATATTCAATGATTGCAGCCTCACGATCCTTAACAGAGAAATCAGGCCACAGCCGGTCTGTAAAATACATCTCCGAATACGCAAGCTGCCACAGCATAAAATTACTCAGTCTTATTTCTCCGCTAGTGCGTATAAGAAGGTCAGGATCCGGCTGACCTGCAGTATAGAGCCTTGCTGAGATTTGTTCCGGCGTTACCTGTTCCGGCGTTATCCTTCCGGCAGCAGCATCCTCCGCCAACGAGCGCATTGCGCTTGTCAGCTCCTCACGAGCACCGTAATTAAGCGCAATGTTCATCACTATGCCGGTATTATTTTTTGTAAACTCCTCGGTCTTGATGATCTGCTGCTGAATTTCCTCTGACAGCTCTGTCCTCGAGCCGATAGTGCGGATAACTACATTCTCGCCCGCAAGCGTATTTTCAGCGTCACGCAGATACCCAAGCAGCAGATTCATCAAATAATCTACTTCTTCTTTAGGCCGCGACCAATTCTCAGTCGAAAACGCATATACGGTAATATATTTTATCCCCATATTATTGCAGGCGGTGACAATCTTCTTAAGAGAGTCAGCGCCTGCCTTATGTCCTGCACTGCGCGGCAGACCGCGTTTTTTTGCCCAGCGCCCGTTGCCGTCCATTATCACACCTATATGCTGCGGCAGATTCTCATAATCAATAACAGCCTCACGCTTCCTTTTGCCAAAAAGCATATAAATTCCGTTCCTTTCAGTTACCTAATCTAAGCTATAAAAGTATACCGCGCGCCGCCTCCTATGCTCAGACTTCGAGAATCTCCTTTTCCTTAGCCGCAGTAATATCTTCAATTTCCTTTATATATTTATCGGTCAGGTTCTGAATATCCTTTTCGATGCCCTTTAAATCATCCTCGGTAATTTCCGACTGCTTTTTCTTCGCCTTATAATCTTCCATTGCGTCACGGCGCACATTCCGTACCTGAATCTTCGCTTCTTCGGAATATTTTTTAACCTGCTTAACAAGCTCTTTTCTGCGTTCCTCCGTAAGCGGCGGGAAATTCAAACGTATTACCTTTCCGTCATTCTGCGGCGCAATACCTATATCGGATTTTTGTATAGCCTTTTCTATCTCCTTTAAGACCGACTGATCCCACGGCTGTACCACCAGCATTCTCGGCTCAGGCGATGAAATAGACCCCACCTGCGCTATAGGCGTCATTGTACCATAATAATCTATTGCAACCTTGTCGAGGACCGATGCATTCGCGCGTCCTGCCCGGATGGTTTTCAACTCGCCGCTGAAGCCCTCTACTCTTTTGTTCATTCTCTCCTCAACTTCAGGATACTTAGCCATAATATCATCTTCCTTTCACAAAATAATTTTACTTTCTTATTCCGTCGCGCGTTACAAGAGTACCGATTTTTTCTCCGCTTACTGCGCGCACTATATTTGTCGGATCGTCAAGACCGAAAACGAGAATTGACATATTGTTATCGCGGCACATTGAGTCTGCCGTGGAATGGGGCACGCCAAGCTCCTTTCCGAGAATATCCGAAAATGCCAGCGAGTCAAAACGCTTCGCATTGGGATTGAGCTTAGGATCAGAGTCATAAACCGCGTCAACCTTCTTCGCAAGAAGTATTATATCAGCATCTGTTTCAACAGCGCGGAGCGCGGCGGCTGTGTCGGTGGACATGAACGGATTTCCCGTACCTGCCGCGAAAATAACGACTCTTCCCTTTTCAAGATGCCGTATTGCCTTGCCGCGTATGTATGGTTCAGCAACAGCGCGCATTTCAATTGCAGACTGAACGCGCGTCTGAACGCCGCATGTTTCAAGCGCCGAGCAAAGTCCAAGCGCATTGATTACAGTTGCGAGCATTCCCATATGATCCGCACGGGTTCTGTCCATATTTTCGCTGCTTCTGCCGCGCCATATATTTCCTCCGCCTACCACTATCGACACCTTTACACCCATATCAACAACCTTTTTGATATTCTCCGAAATTGCCGCAAGCGTTGCCTCGTCAAGTCCATATCCCTTCGGGCCGGCAAGCGCTTCGCCGCTCACCTTCAGCAGCACCTTTTTATACTTAGCTCTCATACAATACCTCCATCATTCTCGCAAAAGGCTTTTTCCCTAAAAAAGGGAATACATTATTATCCTTAAAAATGTATTCCCTTTACCCGTTTATTCTATTTTAACATATAATTCATAATCTTGCAAGCTATTATTGAAATTATTTAATGACTGCCGAATAATCAAAAAATGTTGTCGATATACGACACATAAACATTTTTTGATTATTATGCTGCAAGGTTTTTTGAATAAATATG
>CAMFCK010000191.1 GCA_945948775.1 uncultured Clostridia bacterium | reverse complement strand
ACATAGGCGATTGGTTCTATAATGATGTATGTGCGGCAGCGGCAGCCGGTGTGGTTCATGGTGTGGACGAAACGCACTTTATGCCGGGCGGCGAGATCCTTCGCCAAGATGCCGCTGTTATGTTGAGTAATGCGAAAGCTCTTGTCGGATCCGGCACAGCAGACGGTTTTGCCGATTGGCAGGATGTTTCTGATTACGCAAAATTTGCGGTTTCTGCAATGGTGGAAAATGGCATCATGCAAGGCTCTGACGGCAGATTGAATCCGCGCGCGAATGTTTCGCGTGCCGAAGCTGCGGTTATGATCTCCAAAATCCTTGGTATGACAGCTCAAGCCCCGACCGTATCTAAGGAACAGGAGAAATATGATAATGCAATAGCGCTTTTGGAAGGTCTGACTGATGCGCCGTTTCTTTCGGAATATCAGCGCACGGACGGCGTTTCGTGCGGTGCGTTTGCATCGGCTATGGCAAAGGTTATGAAGGTGTCAACTCCGCAAATGCCTAACCCTGATGCGCAGATATCGCTTGATGAAGCGATTAAATTGACGGTAACGGCTGCCGGCGGCGGAACTCTAGCCGAGCTGCGCGGCGGTGACCCGCCAGGATATCGCGCCGTGGCGCAGAATGTAGATTTTCTGGAGGATATTTCGCTTGACCGATTTTTTGACAAACAAACCGCGGCGGTACTGCTTTATAATGTAATGAATGCACACGTCATTACCGAGGCGGTTTTGTCGAGTAATGATTCCTACCGTTTCGAACTGGACAGCGAGCTTTATATGACAAAGCTTTATGACGCATATAAAACCGAGGGCATTGTCCGCGCTACCAACTATAACTCCTTAAACTATACCGAGCAGGCAACGGAAGATGGCTTTATCACTATCGGCAGCAAGACCTATGACTATGCCGATGCAACCGGTGATATGCTGGGATATAACGCGGAGATTGTTTATTTTGAAGAGGACAGCAGAGTTGTTATTGCGGATTTTTCGGAGAATGAAACGCTGAGTATAAGCCTGCGCGATTCAAAAGCGAAGCAGGGCGAGATTGAGTATGAAACGGAAGGCAAAAAAAAGCGTGCCAAAATAAACAATAACTGCTTTATGGTATATAACCTGCGCACCGAGGCGGAATTTTTGTATGATCTGTTCGGTGATAAGCAAGGCAGTGTAGTGTTGGTTGATAACAATGACGATGGCGTCTATGACATTGCGCATGTGCATGTGGCAGAGTTTGTAACTGTTGCAGCTATCGACCGTGAAAAAATGTTAATCAGCGATAAAAATGACAGTAGTCTGGTGGTGAATCTGCACGATTCGGTGTTTGCAGGGGTGCATACCGAGGAAGGCGAAAGGCAGACGCTTTATAATATCGGTATCGGTGATGTTTTAGAGATTTATCGCAGTCATGACGCGCAGACTGCGGATATTACGGTGGTTAAAAATCAGATAAGCGGCACGTTTGAATCAATTGACAGTGATGAAAAAACAGCGGTAATCGGAGGCGTGGAATATCCGCTTTCCGACTACTTCCTGAACTATTATGCTAAGGATACAAGGCCGGGCAGTGACGCGATTTTTGCAGTGTCGACAGACGGAGTTATCGTTATGACAAAGCAGGCTGAGAGCGAAAAGATGTATGCCTATGCAATATGTGGCTTTGAGAATGAGCAAATGCAGCTTGATCTGAAGATTTTGACCGAGCACAATGAGATTGCAAGATACGCTCTTGCTGAAAGGGTTACTCTAAACGGTACACGATATGAACAGACCGCCCCCGAGGTGAGAGATACAGTTCTTGCGATAAAGGATAACCAGATGGAGGACAGACTTATCATTATCGAGCTGGACGGAGATGGAAAGATAAAAGTAATCGATACTCCGACTGTTTATGACGGAGTATCCGACCCGGACGCGCTGCCGGGCAACGATAAGCTTTTGCGCTATACGTTTGCATCTGCCGTAAATAAATATCGCTCCGGCGGTAAGGTATTTGCGGAAGATGTCGGCGCAATATTTAATGTTGCACGTGCGGTTGTGTTCAGAATTCCGACCGATGAAAAGGACGATAGATTTTACGAAGCAGGCAGCCATACCAAGCTTGTCGATGATATGGACTATGATAAGCTGTATGCATATGACCTTGACGAGGTTCGCTCGGCAGGAGCAGTGGTTATCGGGTATGCATCAAAAAATCATACCTTCACATCGTCCGATGCAAGTCATGTGATAGAGAAGGTTAAAATCGGAGAAGGACCCGACGGCGAGATAGGAAGTATTGTACGTAGCTGGTCGCAGGGCAAATATGAAGAATATTATATGCCGGACACCGTCGCGGCGACAATCGTGCGTGATGACGGCAAAACAGGACTTGTTCCGGGCGATATTGTACGTCTTAATGTGAATGACGGCGAAATTGTAAATGCGTGCGTTGATATGTATCTTTCGGGTCAGACTGTTAAGGAGAACAAGTTAAACCAAAACGAGAAAAACGTTGGAAACAAAAACCACAGAATTGCATTTGTGTACGGTGTTGCAAAGTATGTGAATGAGGAATATGCAACAGTCACAGCCAAGAGCATGGGACAGGGCGTATATGATACGTCATTTGACAATCTGGACGTTTTCAGTATGCAGTGCTCGTACATAATTCGTTTCGATCGTGAAACAGGACTTATTCGTCCGATTACCGCAGATGAAATTAAAACCTACACCACATATGATGTTGAGGCAGACTATTTGGTATTGCGCCAGAGGTATGCCCAAACACAGCTTGTAGTAGTTTATGACTAAAAAGCCGATTATTTTGAAAGGAAAATACCGTTATGAAAAGAATAATTGGAATGATTCTTGCCGCAGCGATGATAATGCCGCACTTTTGCACGGCATATGCAAAAGTTGACATTTCGGTGTATCTGAACGAGGGATTCGGCAGCTATCGGACCAACGCCTACGCAATCACCGGCTACGACATTACCGGCACGGCGAAAATTGCCGAGGACGGAGTGAAGGATAAGGCGCTGTATCTAAAGGGCGGCGCAACCGCAAATATCGAAAAAAGCTTTAACGAAAAGATTATGGGCGATTTTGTAATGTCCTTTGATATTAAAGCCGAGGGCAGCGCGCACTTTCTCAAGTTGGGCATGATAAACGGCACAAACCGCTGTCAGCTGCTTGGTATTGATGAAGGCAAGCTGCTGCTTTCAGAC
>CAMFCK010000190.1 GCA_945948775.1 uncultured Clostridia bacterium | reverse complement strand
TATCAGGGATAAATGCCGGCTCACCAGGGACTGTATAAACAGGATCCTTTTTTTCATCCTCTTCCGGTTCCTTATACCAAGGAAGCCCTGTTACATCGTCAAAAAAGCGCTTTAGGTACGCATAATCTACATTCTGTCTGAGCGATACTGAACTGACGCTCGACTTTATCCCTGAGCCTGACAACTCGGACAGCACATTTGCAATTTGTATGCCGCTGCCTTTTAGCGAAAAGTCATAGCTCGCTTTATACCGAGATCGGAAAAACCGGTTACTGCAACGCCATTTGCCTTTGCACTCTTTCCGAGGAATACTAAAAATTCCTCACTGGTAAAGGTTTTTCCTGCTGTTTCCTTTATCCCTGCTGCTTTTTTCTCAAGGTCTGCACAGCTTTCTTCAAGCTTTTGTGCTTCCTTCTTAAGCGGTGTAATATCCACCTCCAGACCCTTTACCTCTTCTTGCCTTTGCTGCAGTACTGTAAGTTTTTCGTCAAGCGGTATCCACGCTATACGATACATGCCGTATGCCGCAGCCGCTGCCGCAAGGCATATAACCATTATCTTTTCTTTCAAAGCCAGCCTCAATGAAATATCCCTCCCGTCAGTTTTATTTCAAATATATTGTATGTGCCTGTATCCATTCTGTGTTCTTCTATTGCTGTCACCTCGACATTTTCGATATATTCAAGGTTAGACAATAGATAGATATACCGCGATATGTCCTCCTGCGTATCACCATACCCGCGGAGTATTATGGTTTCTCCGGCTAAATCTTTTGTGTACTTCGGTCTTTCATCGTTTTGTTGTGAGTCGTCCGGCTTTTTAGAGTCCTGTTTTTCCTCTGCCCTTATGCCGGTCTCCTCAGTTCCGGCCTGTTTTGCAGTATCATCTTCTGACTGCTCTCCCTCATTCTTTAAACGATCCGCGGTATCTGCCGATATGATATATACATTATCGGGGCGGTATTCTTCCAGATCATGCATAAACTGACTGTAGGGAAAATATTCCTCCTGATACGCCGTTATATATTTTGTATAGCCTGAGATGCTGTCCTTTATATACTGCATCTTTTGTTGCTCTGTCTGATACTTTTCATTCTTTGCAATAATCCTGTTTATGCTGCCGCTTGTAATGCCGATTCTTGCAAACTGAATACATATGGCAAAAGCGATAATTCCGCCGAGTGTAGCGCCGACCAAGGTAAGCATGCGCTTTTCCTGCTTTGCTTTGACCGCGCATGGAAGAAGGTTCAGCTTTTTATTTGATTTATTCATTATATTCTCCGTTCCGCCGCGTATAGCGGCTTAAATTCACACTAAAAAGAAGCAAGCAGATTTGAATTGCGCCGCTTATTTTTGTGTAGTTATATAAATGGATTCACCGCCATACCGACTGCATTTGCATATTCGCGGTCAATATCCGGCTCAAAGCATACGACAAAATCCCTGCCCTCTTTTTCCATAATGCCGCGAAAGTCAATGACGCTGCATTTAATTTCCATCTTTTCCTTTACTGCCTGTTCAAAACCGAATATCGGGCGGCCTGTTAAGAATATCTTTGTAATCGTGATCCCGTTCGTTTCACAAAGGTCGGCAATACGGATAAGTTCATTTAAAATATTAGTATTTACCCTCTTTACTATATCAAAGTACAGCGTTTCATCAAGCGTATCAAAATATTTGCTGTGCGCTGTCAAAAGCGGCTTACATCCTATCTTTTCAAGAGCCTCGCATATCTCCAGCTTTCCAGCGCTTTGCTGTGCGCGAAATATTCCATCCTCATAGCTTGAATGACCGAGCCCGATAAGGCGCGAATACACAGCAACACCGTCGGATATCGCCGCAATGCGCATACTGCTTTTGCCGAAATCTACCATAAGGCGGTTTGGATGTTCATATTCGTCATAGAACAGCTCGGACAAATTTATCTGCGCATATATACTGCTGACAACTGAAATCACCTTCAATCCGCAGGTTAAAAACTCCGACACCAATTCATTATCTATGCTCTTGGCAGCTGCCGCCATAAGGCAGTAGCGGATCGTATCGCCCTGCTCATCGCGTTTGCCTAAATATGCATAGTCGATCTCATGCGTTGCCGGAGAAGCTTTTGCAAAGCCTTCCTTTTCTATTGCCTTATCAATATCAGACTCCTTAATATTTTTCAGACTGATGATCTTGTTCTCGGTATATGCTCCGGGCAGAATGATCACAACATTTTTCTGTCCTGCGCCGGATGTCACACCGCGAACACGGCGGGCAATTTCTGCAAAGCTTATCACACCGCCGACGCTCGTATCAAAGCTTGACGCGGATGTTATGTATATGTTCCTTGCCTCATATTTAACCTCCAGCACCTTTGTGCGGAAGGTTCCGATATCAACTATAACTCTGTTTTGTTTTATGATATTATTCTTAATCAGTAGATCCATTAAAATTTAAAACCTCCAATAATCACAATATTTCTGTCAGTTCATTTTCATCTACCAGTTCCAGCAGCTTTAATGAATAGTCCAGCGCTTTTTGCGTATCACGCTTATCCTTTTTATAGAAGGCATAAAGGAAAATGATATCACCGTTTTCTCGTTCGCAGTAAATGACGCGCACCATTGTTCCTCCCGCTTTCATTCGAAGTTCATAAAGCGCCTTATATTTTTCAATGCTGAAATGCTTCACATAAGGCTCGCATAAAACCGGCTTACCGTTTCTGATAAGACCTAGCAGGAACGAAAACTTTTTCTTAACCTTAATATCGGCTTTTTCCAAAAATGCACTTATACTTTCTTTTCCTTCTTTTGAGTAAAATATCCGTCTCAAATATTCACCACCAATCCTTTCTGCAAAAGAAAAAAGGAACCTCCGATAAAATTTCCGAAAGTTCCTTTTCGCATTGAACATATTTTTTGATGATACCATTATATCACGGTCTGATTCTAAAGTAAATAAAACGTTTCTAAAATATGACTATAAATTTATTAAAGCATATTTTTCTGATGCAGAAATAATTATTTCATGCTCTCTAAAACGCTCATAAAATCTTTTGTGGTATAGCCCCAAAGAATTGAGCTTAAGGTTGATATTGCATCTTTTCTCCAATTGTATAAAGTCTGGCACGAAATCGGACCTGTGTACTCCTCAACCTTTGCAATAATTTCATCAACCGTTTTAAAGGGCTTGTCTGAGAGGTAGGAATAATATATGACCCAATAGTATTCCTCGCCGTTT
>CAMFCK010000189.1 GCA_945948775.1 uncultured Clostridia bacterium | reverse complement strand
CGGTATTACAAGCATCGTCCTGCGCCTGTCGCGCTTATCCTCCAGCGCGCGTGACGACATCACAGCCGGGACGCTGCAGCCAAATCCAAGCAGCATCGGTATAAAGGCTCTGCCCGAAAGACCTATGCTGCCCATGATGCCGTCCATTACATATGCCACTCTCGCCATATATCCGCTGTCCTCTAAAAATGCCAGTAAAAGAAACAGTATAAATATATTTGGCAGAAAAGTAAGCACCGTGCCGACTCCGGCTATTATTCCATCAACAACAAGCGATGATACAAGCTCATTCACTCCGGCGCTGCCTAGCCCTGCGCTCACAGCCGCCGAAAAGCTCTCAACCCAGCCCTCGAAAAAGCCCTTGAGCCAGTCACCGACAGTAAACGTCAGAAAAAACACCGCCGCCATTATGACCAGAAATATCGGTACGCCCCAAATTCTGTCGGTCAGTATCCTGTCCGCCTTATCGGTAAGGGCACTCTTTTTCTCCTTGTTTACCAGTACTTCCGATACAATGCTCTGTATACAGTCATAGGTCTGATTGATTATTTCCGTTTCAAGGCTCTCCTGTGCAATTCCCGATAAATCCGCGGGGCAGCGCTGCATTATTTCAGCGTCGTGCTCAAGAAGCTTTACTGCGTGCCAGCGTTTATTGTTTATATCGGGATATTGTTTTTCCAAAATCGCTGCCGTTATATTTATTTTGTTTTCTATTTCAGTCGAATAACGCATTACGTTTTTCGTGCTGCGCTCATCAGTCTTGCCTATACATTCAAAGGCGGTCTGCATCAGCGTGTCCAATCCGCGCCTTCTGCGCGCACAAACCGGGATCACAGGCACTCCAAGCCTTTCGGACAGACCTTTTATGTCAATTTTCATTCCGCGTTCTTCAATAACATCCATCATATTAAGCGCAAGTACAACCGGCTTGCCAAGCTCAATAAGCTGCAGCGTAAGATAGAGATTGCTTTCAAGCCTTGAAGCATCGGCAACGTCAATTATAACGTCAGCCTCCTCCTCAAGAAGATACTGTCTTGTCAGCTTTTCCTCCATAGTATATGATGTAAGCGAATAAGTACCCGGCAAATCAACCAGCCTGCAGGTATGCTCATGGTACTTCATGCGCCCCTCTTTCTTTTCCACAGTTACTCCGGGCCAGTTTGCAACCTTTAGTCTTGCGCCGGTATATGCGTTGAACAGGGTTGTCTTTCCGCAGTTCGGATTTCCTGCAAAAGCAATATTTAACTCTCTCATGATATTCCTCCGACCGTTATGCCCTTAACAAAATTTCTGCCAAGTGCAAATCTGGTGCCGCGGACCTTTATTATCATGGAACCGCTACGCTTTTTATTCAATACATACAGCTTAGTCCCTCTGGTCATTCCAAGCATTTCCAGGCGCCGCACGGTCTGCTCCCTGAGCTCTATGTTTTTTATTTTATAACTGTCTCCTACTTCTGCGTCAACAAGCCTCATAAAATCCTCCTACTCAGATACATTCACAGAAACTACCTCGCTGAAGAACTGCACATATCCGTTATTCACACCCAGTGAATCACCTACAACAATCTGTCTTCCGGAGCTGGCATAATAGCCGTCCTCCGTTTCGGTACCGTTCGTGCGCAGGGTTATAACAGCGTCATAACGGTTATCATACTCTGTCATTTTAAAATCACCGTCATTAGTCTGTACAAGCACCCTTGCCGGCGTAGTCTGCACATCTGTTATTTCACCAATATCATATTTTGTTTCCGCGTCAATTATACCATCATATTTCTGATTAATGGCATTTACCGACTGCTCACGTATATTTTCCACTCTTACTGTATATTCTATCACGCGGTCGCCGCCGCGTACAGACTGTGCGGTTTTAAGCTTCAGACCTACTGCCGCGGCGCACGCTATCAGCAATAACACGACAAATAAATCTACAATACTTACCTTTGCGCCAATTCTGCCATTTTCATCAATAAATTTCATATACGACTCCTTTCATAACACTTCCGGCTATTTTATCTCTGTCACATACCCATAACCTGCAAAGTGCTTGGTTATTATACTGAGCTGCCTGCCCACCGCAACCTCTGCATTTCGGTCAAGCTCCATTTTAACATATACATTTTCCCGCTCCGGAATGACCGTTACGGTCGCCTTTCCAGTTGCGCGGTCATAGCTGTTCTTTTCGCAGGGCTTCACTTCTACCCCTACTACTTTGCCGATCTGCTTTTTCTCCACTTTCTCGGTAACTCTGTCGCCGATAACAACATTTTCTCCGAAGCCAATATGCTTTTCCGCAATCTCCAAGGTCACAAGCTTCTTGCCGGTATCCGTTTCAGTACCGCTGTTACCGGAAATACCTGTTAAAATCACACAGACCGCAATGGCGGCTATAATTACCGCTGCAATTATTATATCTATTGCATTAAATTTTTTCGCTTTTTGTGGCATGTTCATCTTCCTTTCCTTAAGTCAGCCAATTCCTCATATACCTTTAAAAGCTTTTCTGACATAAGCTCCGGCGCAAATTTTTCCGCCGCTATATTCCGTCCTGCTTCGCCGTAACGCCGGCGCAGTCCCTCGTCCGAGCCGAGCCGTAAAAGCGCCGCCGACAAATTTACCGCATCTCCTGTCGGCACAACAATACCGCTTATCCCATTTTCCACAACCTCGCGCGGGCCTCCTGCGTCAGTTGTAATGCACGGCTTCGCTATGGTCATTCCCTCTGCAAGCGATATGCTCATTGCTTCAAAATCCGAAGTAAGTACATTTATATCCACCGCGTTCATAAGCTCGGTAACATCGCGGACATAGCCGGTAAATATGACCGCATCGCCGATTCCGCGGCGTTCTGCTTCCTCCTTAAGCTGCTGCTTAAGGCTACCCGTTCCGACTATCAGAAATCTGAATCTGTCGTTCACCTCATACGCTGCCTGCGCAGCTTCTAAGAACAAATGATGATTTTTTACAGGCTCAAGACGTGCAAAAATACCTGCTGTTACGGTTCCCTGCACGCCAAGCCTCGTTCTTACCGCCTCGCGCTCGTCTGCCGGAAGCTCTGCAAGCGGGTATACTCCGTTATATATCAGCACAAGCTTATCCTCCGCAATACCGTCCTCCAAAAGGTTTTTATACACCGCCCTCGATACAGCCACAACTCTGTCGCTCAGCGTATTGTTTATAAAGCGGTAAACAGCGTCCGCTTTTTTGCGTAGTTTCGCCTGCT
>CAMFCK010000188.1 GCA_945948775.1 uncultured Clostridia bacterium | reverse complement strand
GGCGGTATATGATGAATGGTATAAGGAGCCGCACTCATCGCCTGAACTGCTTGCAGAGTCGGTATACGGTCTGTGCGAGCTGCACCGCGATAAGATAAAAACGGCGCGGCTTATCGGAAACCCCGGCTGCTATACGACATGCTCCATTCTCGGAGCAGCGCCGCTTCTTGCAGCAGGTCTTGCAGATGATAAGAATATCATAATAGACGCGAAATCCGGAGTTACCGGCGCAGGCCGCGGTCTTGGGCTTGCATATCATTTCTGCGAATGTACCGAAAATACCAAGGCGTATAAAATTGCCACGCACCGCCATACCTCGGAAATTGAGCAGGAGCTTTCGCATGTGGCAGGCACGCCGATAATGCTTTCCTTTACTCCGCATCTTATTCCGCAGAAGAGAGGTATTCTTGCAACGATTTACATGAATCTAAAAAAGCATGCTTCGGCGGAGGAGGTATGGGAAATTTACAGCAATTACTATAAAGATGAGTATTTTGTGCGTGTTAAGGCTCTGGGCGAGCTGCCTGAAACCAAGCATGTGGCAGGCTCGAACTTTGCAGATATAGGAATATGTGTAGACAAAAGGCTTAACCGCGCGGTCGTTGTATCGGCTATAGATAATATCGTAAAGGGAGCGGCAGGTCAGGCGGTTCAGAATATGAATATCATGTTCGGACTGGACGAAAAGACAGGACTTGATTTTGCAGGCTTCTATCTGTAAAAGCGTTTTGAAAGGGGTATAAAAATTGCAGGAGCTAATTAAAAAGGCAGGCGTTCTCATAGAGGCACTGCCGTATATTCAGAAATTTTCCGGAAAGACGATTATTATTAAATACGGCGGCAACGCTATGATAAACGAGGAATTGAAAAACTCTGTGATGGAGGATATTACGCTTTTAAAATTTGTTGGATTAAATCCGATAGTCGTACACGGAGGCGGCCCTGATATATCAGCTGCGCTAAATAAAAACGGCATAAAGTCAACATTTATAAACGGACTGCGCGTTACAGATGCAGAAACTATGCGCATAGCGCAGCAGGTTCTTGTAGGAAAGACTAATAAGGAAATCGTTTCTCTTTTAAACTGCAAGGGCGCAAAAGCAATGGGGATCTGCGGAATAGACGGCTCGTTTATCAAATGCAGAAAGCAGAAAATGATGTTGGACGGAAAAGAGTGCGATCTTGGCTTTGTGGGAGAGATTGTAAAGGTGGAACCGGCGCTGCTATACAGCGTAATAACTGACGGATATATTCCGGTCATCGCGCCGATAGGAGTGGATGAGGAAGGCAACAGCTACAATATAAACGCTGATAATGTGGCGGCCGCGGTCGCAGCAGCTGCTGAGGCTGAAAAGCTTATTCTCCTGACCGATGTTGAGGGCGTAAAGGATGAACACGGAAAGATCGTATATGAAACGGCGGGAGATGAGATATTCCGTATGATACGCGAGGGAGTAATTTCCGGCGGAATGATTCCGAAGGTGACAGGCTGTCTGGATGCAATTGCCGCAGGCGTGAAGGGCGTACATATCATAGACGGACGTATTCCGCACTGCCTGCTTCTTGAAATTTTCACCAAATCAGGTATTGGTACTTTAATCAAAAGCGAAAATTATTGATTTTATATAAAAAATTTTTTTATTTTATGTTATAATGAATTGAAAAGACACTTGACAAGCAATAATATGTCGTGATATAATTTAGAATAACTAAAGATTTCTTTTTAAGAATAAGTGTATAGGAGGGACAATTTAGTATGAAAAGAATATCAAAAAATTCAGTTATGCTTATACTTTGCCTTGTAGCGTCGCTTTTTGCAGGCTGCCTTACTGGATTTGCCGCAACGCCTGTTGCTGTTCAGGTCGATGCATACTCTGACGTGGGCGAGGGGCATTGGGCATATCCGTGGGTAACATATATGACCGATAACGGTTATATTCATGGCTATCCTACAGACGAAAATGACGGACTGCAGGTTTATAAGCCGGATCAGCTTATCACAAGAGCAGAGTTTGTTACGATTCTCTACTTCATGCTTGCACCGCGCGGGGACATGAGCCAGAGCTTTAGTGATTTGGGAATCGATGACTGGTATTATGAGTACATAAGCAAGGCTGTAGCTACCGGTTATTTGTCCGGCTATGGTGACGGAACGGTGAAGCCGAACAATTACATTACAAGAGAAGAGGCTTCTTCGATTGTTTATCGTGCGTTTAAGATTGAAAAATATGTAAATACTACCGAATTTGCCGATGAGTCGGAAATAAGCTCGTGGGCTTATGAGGCAGTTATGTCGCTTGCTGAGCTTGGCGTGGTTGTAGGCTATACTGGCGAGACAGAGGAAGCATCAAGCATTCAGCCTAAGGTGAATATTAAAAGAGCAGAGGTTGCGTCGCTGTTGGCGAACGCAGATAAGTTCTATCCTGCACAGGTAATCCTTTCAGAAGCCGGTACTGCAAGAATTTCCTACAGCGCTGAAAAGGGCGGTACGGTCGGATTTGATATGTTCCCCAAGAACGTATCTGATAATTTGACGGTAAGCATAAGCGTAGAGCCTGATGTTGATTATACAATAACCTATACAAAGGGCGGCACAAGCTCCACAGTTACGCCGGAAGAATTTGCGCAGGTTATATTTACTTCTGATGAACTAAAGAATGCAGGGATAGTAGTTAACTTCCCGAATGCAAAAGACGGCGATAGTGTAACTATTAACGTAACTGTTATCGACAATGATATTGAAGGCGACGATAAGGCTGTAGGAAGTGAGACTTATACGGCTGACTTTAGTGAGGCTGTGGCTCCAACACCAACACCTACACCTACGCCAACTTCAGCGCCGATAGGTTCGCTTTCCGGCGGCGGCGGAAGCAAGGTTTCATATACTGTAAAATATGTCGGCCCCAGCGGCGAGGATTTGGGGAGTGAGAGCGTAACAAGCGGCGGCACACTTAAGAATATCCCGAAATATGTTGGCGGTGCTGCGGATGAAGACTATATATGGTATCTAGACGAAGCCAAAACAGAGGAGTTTAATCCGGCAACAGCTATTCGCAAGTCATTTACTCTCTATGCTAAGGTTAATATTCGTGACCGTGTTGTAGAAGCGCTTCGGGGCTATCAGGCAATGAAAGGTCAAAAGAATGTAGCTACCGAGAATGTACTCGCCGGTGATACGGTTGATTCATCTATTACAGGTGCATATGACAGCACAGCAGGCACATGTTG
>CAMFCK010000187.1 GCA_945948775.1 uncultured Clostridia bacterium | reverse complement strand
GAAAGACGGTTTATAAGTGTAGATTTACCGACGTTCGGTATGCCTATAATCATTATGCTTATCGGCTCGTTGACGCCCTTTTGAGCTTCTCGTTCGAGCTTTTCTGTAAGAAGGCTGCGCAGACAGGGTGCTATTTTATTTATGCCGGAATTTGTTTCGCAGCTTACCGGCAGAACAAAAATGCCGCGCTTTTTATACCATGCAATCCATTTATCACACAACAGCGGATCGGCTAAGTCATATTTATTCATTACAATTAAACGCGGCTTTTGCTTTATCATATCGTCAAAGCAAGGGTTACGCCCGGAGATCGGAATACGCGCGTCAATAATCTCAACAACTGCGTCAATATATTTCAGATTATCTTCAATAAGTCTGCGCGTTTTTGCCATATGACCGGGATACCATTGAAGGTTGTCCAAATTAATTCACCTCGGTTATCAGTAAAATGGTGCTGCTACATTTGGTGCAGAACGCAGAAAAGCATTATTATTATAAACTATTTCTATTAATTTCCGCCTTTCTGCTACGAAAAAACCTCACCTTTCGGCGTACCTTTATACGCCTTCGGGCAAGGTCAAACGCGGTCAAAACCGCATTTGACTTCGGTTTTTCCGTTTTGCATCTAAATTCAATCAGCCCATAAAAGGGCATTGCTTAATGCAACACCCTCGTAAATATATTTATTCAAGCTTTCCGATGCCGGAGAAGGGGAAGATCCTGATCTGACATTTGCCGAGAATTGCTTTTAGCGGAACCTCTCCAAGCTCTGATGAACGCGAGTCCTTGCTCTGAGGACGGTTGTCGCCCATTACAAACACACAGTCATCACTGACCGTGAACGGAAAAGCTACCTTTGAATCATAGGAGTAGGTATCTCCTGTATAATATGGTTCATCAAGCGGCTTGCCGTCAACGTGGACCTTGCCGTCAATAATGTCAACCGTCTGACCCGGCATCGCGATAATACGCTTTACATAGTATTTTCTTTTAAGGTTTTTCGGAAGCCTGAAATATTCGATAGCCTTTTGCGCCATGTTAAGCTCACCCATAGAATCATAGTAAGCATTCCGGTTTTTATAAGCAGAATCGAGCACGATTATATCCTGCTGTTTAGGCTCATAGTTGAGTTTGGTGACTATAAGTCTGTCGCCGTTTACAAGAGTCGGGAACATAGAAGGCCCGTCAACAACTACAAGGTCAAACAGAAAACCTTTTATAATGAATGCAATCAAAAGAGCTATAACGATGGTATAAAACCATTCGAACACCTCTTTTTTCAGATTAAAGGTATTTTTTACTTCATCTACAGCGCCGTTAAGGTCTTCAGTACCCATAAAATTTCATTCCTTTCAGTTTTAACACATACATTATCTATAATTATAACATACTACGGGATAATATGCAATGAATATTTTATAAATTATAAATTGATTAAAAGCTATGCTCCTAAATATGCGGAGCATAGCTTTCGCTGGAATAAAGTCTGTTTTGTCAAAGCCGATGTCAGATTCTTACCTTAACCTTTGCAGCTTTGCCGACTCTGTCACGCAGGTAATAAAGCTTGGCGCGTCTGACTTTACCTTTTCTTGTAACCTCGATTTTTTCGATGTTAGGTGAGTTTACGGGCCATGTTTTTTCAACACCGATACCATAGGAGATACGTCTTACGGTAAAGGTTGCAGCAATGCCGCTGCCCTGCTTTTTGATAACGGTACCCTCGAACATCTGCGTTCTTGTGCGGCTACCTTCTGTGATTTTCTGATAAACCTTAACATTGTTTCCGATAACAATTTCAGGAAGATCAGTTCTGATTTGGTCTTTTGTCAAAGAATTAATGATTTCATTTGCATTCATCATTAAGCCCTCCTCTCATAGCAAGGACGTTCGTGCCGACTACAGGCAGAGGACCGCCCGAAATTAACTTAGATATTTTACCATACTTTTTTTATAAAAGCAAGACTTTTTTGAAAAAAAATAAATAAATTTTATAAAAATGCAGATGTAATAAATTCAAAGCCGTTTTCATAATATTATAACGATAAAAAACTGCATAAAATATGTGCAGGAAAGGGTGAATGTAATGCGGCTGCAAAAGAGGAGACCGTTCAAGGCGCTGGTACTGACACGCGGATTAATAAGCGGCATAATCGGCGCGGTAATAGGGATAGGCGCATTCTTGCTGCTCGGCGCTCGCATCAAAAAGCGGCAGCTTCTGCACGGCGGTTATAGACAGATATTTCGGGAAAAATACAGCATATGCCGAGGTTGCAGAGATTTTTACCGATCCACAGGGTAGAGTATCTGCAATAATGGGAGGATATACGCGCCTTATAGCGGAAAGCAGCGCTTCGCCTGCGCCGGATAATATACAGGAATCGACCGCGCCGCCAGAAACGCAGGAGCCGGCTGCACCGCAGGTGACAGAAAGCACCTCCAAATCTCTTGCCGAAATAAAAAATCAGGCAGGAAAAACTGTAGATTCAGACGCTCTTGCAAATGCTCCGCTCGCATATAAAATAGAGGACGGCTCACCGCAGGTGCTGATAATACATACACATACAACGGAAAGCTATTACGAGCAGGACAGAAGTGTTGACGAAACAAAGAATATAACGGCTGTAGGCAATGTAATAGATGAAAAGCTAAAAGCCGGAGGAATAGAAGCTATACACGATGTAACTGTGCATGACTATCCCTCCTACAGCGGCGCTTATACACGTTCCGCCGCAACTGCAAAAAGCAGGCTTTTGCAAAATCCGGGAATAAAAGTCATTCTTGACGTACACCGCGATGCCGTAGCGTCTGCCGACGGCAGCAAGCTTAAGCTGACAGCTGATATAAACGGCGAAAAGGCAGCGCAGGTGATGTTTGTTGTAGGAACTGACGCACAGCTTGCCCACTGCAATTGGCAGGAAAATCTGAAGCTTGCGCTAAAGCTGCAAAGGGCAGCAAATGAGCTTGGCAGTATTATAATAGAGATCGGAACAAACGGAAATCCGCTTGATGAGGCGAAAAAGGGTGCTGAGCTGATAGGCGATGTGCTGGTAAAGGTACTTTCTGAGAATAAATAACAAAAAAATAGTGACAAATTCTTTTGTTTGTGGTATAGTTATAGCATGGCAAATAAACATATTACCGCTTTACGAGGAAGAAAATATGCAGGATAAAATAAGAAATTTTTGTATAATAGCACATATTGACCACGGCAAATCAACGCTTGCAGACCGTCTGCTGG
>CAMFCK010000186.1 GCA_945948775.1 uncultured Clostridia bacterium | reverse complement strand
ATAATTTTTCCAAATGCGATTGAAAATCGCATTTGTTCAGTGAGCATTATTTATATGATATACCTCCGTCAGGACTTACATCAATGGCTATTTCTTTTCCGTCGCTTGTTACCGCGACACGATTCTCGGTGTCAATATACTCAACATCACCGTAGTCAAAATCAGCGTTAACATCATTGTAATACTTCGCATCAAGCGAATCAATATCCGCTCTGTCAGGCGAGGTTGTGCCGTAATCGTAGATATTTATTTCAACCTCTATCCTTACAGTATGCTGATTTGAGTCTGTGCCTACTCCCGATGCCTCTATGCTCAGCAGATTATAGGCAAGTCTTCCCTGTTTGTCCACTTCAAATTCACAGCTTACAGCTTCGATAACGGGATCCTCGCCCAAAACTGTATACGGATCAGCCGCGTCATATCCCTGGGAATCGACTTCTGCCGATGAGAACAAAGCGGACAAGCCTGCATTGAACAACTCCGGTATCTGTATGGAGGAAAGCTGCATTTCATATTTATCGGTATTTTCATCGCCGGACAAATACACAAAGTTATTCTTTATGTCACCTGTGAGAGTATCCGCTAAAAGCTCCAGAAATCTAAGCATCTTCTGATCTGCTGAGGACCTGGGGTTATATCCCATCGCCCTGTTTTTAAAAGCGCTGATGTCACGCTGGTCATAGATATACGTCTCACCGTCATGAATATATATCTGCTTGCCGTCCTGAATATATGATTCGAATACAGAGTCCGCGCTGATGTCTGCTCTGTGGAGCTGTACATCGCCGTCGGCTGCAAACTGCTCGGTAATCTCTTCACAATTCTGCGTAAGCTTTTCTCCGTCTACATACATATTCTCCTTTACGTTCAGAGTGTAGTTTTCCGCGCTAAGCGCATTAATAACTCCCTTTTTATAGACTGAATAGCCGTTTGAGGTGTTATAGCTTGCAAACGCCGCGCCTGTAAAAATACATATTCCGGCTGCAAGCGCCGCCGCTGTTGTGATTTTTTTCTTTTTTGCCGTCATTTTCTTCAATCCCTTCTTTTATTGATTATATATGCTATATAGCGTTTATGAAAGCGAGTCTCTCTCTTTCATATTTTCATTATATCTCTGCATTATAAACATTATATAATACAATTTTAAATATTTTATAAACTAAAATAAAGAATTTATAAATTTTTTCAAAAAAAAGAGGGTGTTGCGTTAAGCAATACCCTCCCAGCGTGTAGACAAAAGTCTACGCGCTGGAGACTGCGAAAAATTAGGTTGGATTTTGCGGAAATGAATTCGTCGGCGTACGATGGTACGGTAGAGTTCATTTCCGCAAAAAGCGCACAGTCATGCGGAAAATACGCATGACTGTTTTCGGTTGAAAAACTTGATATAATATTTGTTTGCTCTTGCTACAATGAGTTTTGCGCGGTCTAACCAATTTGTCTACAGTCTGAGAGGGTGTTGCGTTAAGCAATACCCTCCGACGCCCAGCCGTATGTATCACATACACGGTATTATCAGCCGTCTGTTTGCTTCAATTGTACAGTCCGGCTCAAGCTTGTTAAGCTCCGCTATTTCCTCACAGCTTACCCTGAACCGTTTTGCAATATCCCATAGCTCCTCTCCGCCCCTGGCGAAGAAAATCACTATCTCAGATCCCTTTGTGGCCTCGCCGCGCTGTATATCCGCTATCATATCAAGCGTCCTTGTTTCGCGTTCCTCCGCAGTAAAGCTTAATGCCGCGCGAAGCTCCACATCTCCCGCGCTGTTCAGGCTATAGCTTATATGCTCACACTCAGAGCTTATACAAATAGCCTCTCCAGCGGCAGCCTTGATGCTGTGCGATACAGGGATGTCAGTCTTGTAGCAGCAGACCGGATTTTCCGGATTTTCCGAAAGATACAATATCGAAATATCAAGCTTTGCCGAAACATCAACTCCGTCTGTCGAACGCTCTGTACTTATAATACGCGGCTTTGCGACAACATTATATACCGATGCAATCTTTGGCATACGCCGGTCGCAGGCAATGCTTTCACGCAGATTCTTTGATGTTTTCGGATATGTAATTATACGTTCTGCCGTTATCTGCTCCCGTTCACATTCCGTCTTTGCCCCAAAGAAATAGCAGTCGGACAGATAGCTTATCTGCCGTTCACGCCTTGCGCACATCTCTACGCCGACAAGTATCTCAAACGACAATACCCTGCGGTCACCGTCGCTGTCAAATTCTGCCTGACAATTTTTCTCCAGCACATTGCACCATACGTCGATAATATCCTCCTCGCAGTTTTCACCAAGCTCAAACACCTCGGTAAACGGAAGCCTTGCATCGGTATGCTCTACTGCTCCTCCTTCTGCCGAATACAGCACCGACGCGCATACGCTGCCCTTGACAATAACCTTATTTGTCACAGCGCGTATCTCTTTATCCTCAATTTGTACATCTGTTTTCAAAAGCTCGGCGATCTGCGGCTTTCCTGCCATAAGCTCAACCTGCTCCTTCATGAGAAATTCGCAGGAATCCTGTGCAGTCACAGCATATAAATCCGCCTCTGAGCATTTTGCTGCGGCGTCCTCACATTCAAGGTCAGATATGTAGCCAAGCTCCCGGTCGGCATTCACCTCGGCATTTACCCCCACCACAGCGCGCAGACTGATTTTGCGCGAATTTATCAGATTAATATCCACCTGCTCCACATCGCAGGCAACACGCGAGTGCATATCCTCGTCAAGCTCCGGCGCGTCTATTACATCGTCAAAATCAAATGCCGCGCTAAGGCTTTTTATTCCAGGCGTATCTGTGTCCGGCAGATACAGCACAGTCACATAAACCTTTCCCTCGGCGCAAAGCCTGCCCTTTTGCAGCGTATGCTTTGTTAGCGCGCTTGTTGCGTCCACCTGCAATACCTTCAGATTTTTATCCGGCACAATTACGCTCGACTCTACATAGCACTTTGAATTTTTTGCAAGCACCTGTGCAGATACCGTTACGCTCTCTCTTACTGCCTCCATTTTACCATTCCTTTCTGCAAAGCTCCGGAAAAAACCGCCGGCGTGCTCCCTCCGGTTCTGTTTTATCCAAAAAAATACCTCTCACAGCTATACTATGAGAGGTAACTTGTGTTTATTACGCTTTTTTTATTATTTCCTGCCACTTTGCATATGCGCTGTCCCATACATCGGAATCAGCCGGCTCATATTTATCAATGCCGAAGGAATTTTTCACTATCTGCCTGCCC
>CAMFCK010000185.1 GCA_945948775.1 uncultured Clostridia bacterium | reverse complement strand
TTTGCATTTTTAAAGCGTCCGCATTGGAAAAATGTGGTAGAAAAGCTTGAAAATAAGGCTATGTCAAAATCCGACCAGATACGAAAGTACGGCAGATGGGGACTGCTTTTATTCGTAGGTATTCCTCTGCCGGGAACAGGGGCGTGGACCGGCGCGCTGATTGCAACGCTTCTGCGCATGAAGAAGCGTGAATCACTGCCGTTTATCTTTCTCGGAGTGATGATGGCCGGACTTATTATGTCGCTTCTGGCATTCGGAATAATAAAGAAGGTAATCTGAGATGGCTCTTTATACTATATCAGACCTGCATCTGCCGCTGGGGGTAAACAAGCCGATGGACATTTTCGGCAGCGCATGGGCAAACTATGTTGACAGACTTCGCAGTAACTGGCAGAGCATCATAAAGCCGGAGGATACGGTCGTGCTCGGCGGAGATTTTTCGTGGGCAACCTATCTTGAGGAGGCAGCGGCGGATTTTGAATATTTAAACGGCTTGAACGGCAGAAAAATTCTGCTTAAGGGTAATCATGACTATTGGTGGACAACAATGAATAAGCTGAACGGTTTTATGAAAGAACACGGATATGAGAATGTGTTTTTTCTTCATAATAACTATTTCATGTACGATAAAATCGCTGTGTGCGGAACGCGCGGCTGGAGCGTGCCGCATCAGGGACAGACGGCGGAGGATAAAAAGATATATGAACGTGAGCTTTGCAGGCTTGAATCGAGCATAGCCGGGGCAAAAAAGGAAAATCCCGAGGAAATTGCCGTATTTCTGCATTATCCGCCGCTGCTAAAGGATTTCCGCGATAATCCTATCACGGCGCTTTTAAGTGAAAACGGCGTTAAAAGATGCTATTTCGGACATATTCATCAAAAAGGCGCGACAAATGCTTATACAGGAGAATGGAATGGTGTGCAGTATAGGCTGTGTTCATGCGATTATCTCGGCTTTATGCCGATTTTGGTGGCAGATTGAAAGATTTTTTGTGATAAAATCCCTAAATTTAAAAAAAACCATTGAAATTTGCAAATTATATGATATAATAATTTGAATGTAGAATGGCGTATTGTGACGCCGGATAATTTAATGTAGGAGGAAATACAAATGGCGGTTAAGACAGAACAGGTAGAAAAGAACCTTGTAAAGGTTGTTTTCGAGGTGTCCGCGGAGGATTTTGAGGCGGCAATTCAGAAAGTTTATGTGAAGAATGCAAAAAAGTACAGCATTCCAGGCTTCCGCAAGGGCAAGGTTCCCCGTGCTGTAATTGAAAAGTATTATACCGAGGCGGTATTTTATGATGATGCAATCAATCTCGTGCTTCCGGAGGCCTTTGAGGCAGCTTTGAAGGAGGCAGAGCTTGAGTCGGTTGCGCGCCCTGATCTGGACGTCGGCGAAATCAAGCACGGCGAGCCGGTAGTGTTTACGGCGCTGGTAACTACCAAGCCGGAGGTAGAGCTGGGAGATTATCTTGGTATTGAACTCGAGAAGATTGAGCATACTGTAACAGATGAAGACGTAATGAAGGATATTGAGGTTACACAGAATAAGAATGCAAGACTTGTACCTGTAGAGGATCGTGCTGCTGAAAACGGAGATATTGCCGTTATCGACTTTGAGGGCTTTTCCGATGGAGTGCCCTTTGAGGGCGGCAAGGGCGAGGGGTATGAGCTTGAGCTTGGTTCCGGCAGCTTTATCCCGGGCTTTGAGGAGCAGCTTGTGGGCGCAAAAGCCGGTGATGATGTTGAAGTCAACGTGACCTTCCCTGAGGAATATCATGCGGCAGAGCTTGCAGGAAAGCCGGCATTGTTCAAGGTAAAGGTAAATGAACTTAAGCATAAGGAGCTTCCGACGTTGGATGACGATTTTGCTTCTGAGGTGAGCGAGTTTGAAACTTTAGAGGAGTTTAAAAACAGCGTGAAGGAACGTCTTACCAAGGATGCTGAGAACAAAACAAAGACCGAAACCGAAAATGCGGTAATTGACAAGGTATGCGAAAATGCGTCAGTTGACATTCCGGCAGGCATGATTGACGCTCAGGTAGAAAGAATGGTTCAGGATTTTGCACAGCGTTTGCAGTATCAGGGTATGAATCTTGATATGTATATGCAGTATACCGGCAGCACTCCCGAAAGCTTCCGCGAGGGCTTCCGTCCTCAGGCGGAAAAGCAGGTCAAGACCATGCTTGTGCTTGAAGCTGTATGCAAAGCGGAAAATGTTGAGGTTACTGATGAGGAGACCGCCGACAAGGTTGCGGAGATGGCAAAGATGTACGGCATGGAGATTGATAAGCTCAACGAGCTTTTGAGCGATGACGATAAGGAAAATATCGCAAATGACGTAAAAATGTCAAAGACGATAGATCTTCTGGTGAACAAGGCTGTTATAAAATAAAACCGTCTGAAATAACCTTTTTAAGGCTGCAAGGCGTCCGGCTTCTGCCGGGCGATACAGGGAACAAAGATATATTGTGTCTTTACAGAATTGAATGAAAGGGTTGATTTAAAGTGAGTTTAGTACCTATGGTAGTGGAGCAGACAGGCAGAGGCGAACGCTCCTATGATATTTTTTCACGCCTGCTGGAGGACAGAATTGTATTTTTAGGCGAGGAGGTAAACGACGCTTCGGCAAGTCTTGTTGTGGCGCAGCTTCTTTATCTTGAGGGCAAGGATCCGGACAAGGATATCCAGCTTTACATCAACAGTCCGGGCGGCTCGATAACTGCCGGAATGGCTATTTATGATACGATGCAGTACATAAAGTGCGACGTATCTACTATATGCGTAGGTATGGCGGCTTCTATGGGCGCATTTCTGCTGACAGCCGGCGCGAAGGGCAAGCGTTTTGCACTTCCGAACAGTGAAATTATGATACACCAGCCTCTTGGCGGCATGCCGGGACAGGCAACCGATATTCAGATACATGCCGAGCGTATAATTAAAATGAAGAAGCATCTTAATGAAATTCTTGCGGAACGCAGCGGTCAGCCGCTTGATCAGGTAATGGCAGACACCGAGCGTGATAATTTTATGAGCGCTGATGAGGCAAAGGCATATGGTCTTATCGACGAGGTTATTATGCCGCGCAAGAAATAATTGATGCCGAAAGGACAAACAAATGGCAAAGAAAGTTGAAGAAAAAGAAAGGTTCTGTTCCTTTTGCGGCAAGTCGGAATTTCAGGTGGATCGGCTGATTTCCGGTCCGGGAGTATATATTTGCAATGAGTGCGTGGGACTTTG
>CAMFCK010000184.1 GCA_945948775.1 uncultured Clostridia bacterium | reverse complement strand
TTACACAGTTCGCATTGATAAAGTCTGCCAAATAGATATTTTGAGAGCAAAATATCTATTTGTGCAGTCATTATATAGTTCAGTTAACCCGGCTTTGGCTTCCGAAACGTGCGTATATCTGCGGCATATATTTGGTATTCCAAGCTGCCGGGAGGCTGATAGACGCCGCATATTTTTTCAGAAAAGATCATAAGCGTCTTCGATTGCTTTAATCATTGATGCGGCTTTGTTGCAGGACTCACGGTATTCATTTTCGGGGACGGAGTCATAAACGATACCGCCGCCCGCCTGAACATATGCTTTCCCGTTTTTAAATAGTGCGGTTCGGATAGTAATACAGGAATCGAGATTTCCGTTAAAGCTTATATAGCCTATTGCTCCGCCGTAAACGCCACGTTTTACGGGTTCAAGCTCATCAATTATCTCCATAGCGCGGATTTTCGGAGCGCCGGAAAGCGTTCCGGCAGGAAGCACCGAGCAAAGCGCATCATACACGCTTTTATCCTTTCTGAGCTTGCCCTTTACGTCCGAGGTCATGTGCATAACATGGGAGAAGAACTGAATGTATTTCAGCCGGTCTACATATACCGAGCCGAACTCAGCCACCTTACCAACATCATTTCTGCCCAAATCAACTAGCATGGTATGCTCCGCGTTTTCTTTCGCGTCGGCTATAAGCTCTTCCTTAAGTTTTTCATCCTCATGCGCATTTTTGCCGCGCGGACGGGTTCCGGCTATCGGGCTTGTCTGAACGATACCGTCCTCTACGCGGACAAGCAGTTCGGGCGATGCGCCGACGATGCTGTAATCATCAAATTTCAGATAATACATATACGGCGAGGGATTAATACGTCTTATCGCGCGGTAAGCGTTTAACGGATCTATATCGGTTTCAATAGAAAACCTCTGCGACAGCACCACTTGAAAAATATCTCCGTTTTTAATATATTCCTTTGCCTTTTCAACATTTGCGCAAAATTCGTCATGCGTAATATTACTTTGAGGCTTTGCAACACGGCGATGGTTCATCTGCGGCGCCAAGCGCGGAACAACGCTTTGCACTATCTCGCTGCGAATATCCATAATTCGCTGCGTTGTGCGTTCATACTGTCGTTCGAGATCGTCATTCACATACAAATTCACAATGATTATAAGCTTTTGATTGAGATGGTCAAAAACGACCAGCTCGTCCGTAAACATAAAATGCATATCAGGAGTACCGATATCATCCGGCGGTGTATTGGGAAGATGCTCATTAAGCCTTACAATATCATAGGAGAAAAATCCGACGGCACCGGAGGAGAAGCTCGGAAGTCCCGGAAGAACCGGAGAATTGTACTGCTTGCACAGCTTTTCAAGCTCCTGCATAGGATCCGCGTGAAAGGTCTTTTTATTGCCGGAAAAATCAGTGATAGTAATTTCATCACCGCGGCTTTTAAAATCAAGAAAAGCATTTCTCCCGATAAAAGAATATCGCGCCATGCTCCTGCTGCCCTCGACTGATTCTAACAGGAAGCAGAGCTTATCGGTTTCAAGCTTTTTATAAATGGAAATCGGTGTGTCCATATCTGCGCACAGTTCAAGGCTCACCGGTATAATATTATGCTTTTCGGCAAGCGTACGCACAGTCGGCAAATCTGGATAAAACATAAAAAAATCCTCCTTAAAAACTTCTTTAAGAGGATAGATCAGCATATAACAACATCAGATACCCACAGGTATCCTGTTTTTTTAACTCATCTAATCTATCTCATCTATTCTGACTCTAATACTAATCTTTTATTATAATATCACATCTTTTGCTCAATTGCAACAATTATTTTTAAATTTTACAAATTTTTATTGCCCGCAATTGGATTATATGATATACTGGCAGTACGAACTACGAAAGAGGGCATGAAAAATGAAGGAATACAACGGCTACAAATATGTTAACGGAGGCGTATGCGCCGCGAAGGGGTTCAGCGCAAACGGTCTGAACTGCGGTCTTAATCCGGTCAAAGAAAAAAACGACCTGTGCATCATCGCGGCAGACGTTTTATGCAATACCGCAGCCGTATACACTACAAACAAGGTCAAGGGCGCGCCGATTACCGTAACAAAGAATCATCTTGCCTCAACCGGCGGCTTTTCGCGCGCGGTCATTGCAAATTCTAAAAATGCCAACACCTGCAATGCCGACGGGATCGAAAAGGCTGAACAAATGTGTTCTCTTGCAGCAGCAGAGCTGGGCATTGCCGCAGAAGAGGTAATAGTTGCCTCAACAGGCGTGATTGGACAAATTCTGCCTATTGAACCGATAAAATCGTACATAAAGCCTCTTTGCGAAGGACTTTCATACAGCGGCAACGAAAGTGCCGCAACAGCTATTATGACCACCGATACGGTCAAAAAAGAAGTTGCTGTTGAATTTGTTATCGGCGGCAAGGTTTGCAGACTCGGCGGCATGGCAAAGGGCAGCGGCATGATACACCCGAACATGGCAACAACGCTCAATTTTATCACAACTGACGTTAATATTACAACCCGAATGCTTCAGAAAGCTTTGTCCGATATAACAAAAATCACCTACAACTGTTTAAGCGTTGACGGCGATACTTCAACCAACGACATGGTATGCGTTCTTGCAAACGGACTTTCTTCCATACCGGAAATCAGCTCGGAAGGTGCGGAATATGATATCTTTAAAACTGCACTGTACATCGTAATGAGCGAAATGACAAGGATGCTTGCAAAGGATGGCGAGGGAGCAACAAAGCTTATTGAATGTACATGTGCCGGCGCACCCGTGCAGGAGTGTGCAATTACCGTTGCAAAGAGCGTTATCCGCTCTCCGCTTTTAAAATGCGCCGTATTCGGCGAGGACGCGAACTGGGGGCGTATTCTTTGCGCTGTAGGCTATGCAGAAGCTGACTTTGACATAGACAAGGTAGACGTCGACATTGCCTCATCTGCCGGCAGTATTGCAGTATGCCGCTTTGGTGCAGGAGTCCCCTTCTCGGAGGACGAGGCGAAAAGAATACTTTCCGAGGACGAAATACAGATCAATATAAATCTCAATCAGGGAACTGCTTCAGCTACAGCCTGGGGCTGTGATCTCACTTATGATTATGTAAAAATCAACGGCGATTACCGCTCATAATTACATAGCTTCTGAACAAAAGGCTGTTGTATTTAGCGCAGATCTCAGAAAAGCATTATTTAATGACTGCCGAATAATCAAAAAATGTTGTCGCTATGCGACACATAAA
>CAMFCK010000183.1 GCA_945948775.1 uncultured Clostridia bacterium | reverse complement strand
TGTGCTGTCGGTTATCGGCAAAAGGCGTACGTTTCCGCCCGAAACCACAAGAAACGCTACCGGCTTTATATTCGCGCCGCTGCCGGCTCCGCCGCCGAACAGAGGATTCTGTGCGCCCTCGGTTACGCTGCCCTTTTTCGGTGCAAATTCACTGCCTCCTGCGCCAAAGCCGAAGGATACTGTCGAAATCGGTATGATAACCGAGTTGTCCGGCGTGGTTACCGGCGCCCCGACAATCGTATTTACGTCTACCATTGCCTTGATGTTGCTCATGGCGGTGTCCATAAGTCCCTGAATAGGATGCTCTGCCATATTGATCACTTTCCTTTCATTTTTTCCTTTACTGTATAAGTTAGAAATTGCAATTTTTGCGGCTCATTTGTGACTGCCTGCTCTTTGATACCTCTTGTTTTTTCACTACATTCCCTCGCGTGAAGTGCCTGCATAAATCCACGCATCACTTCGCGGCGCGCTATGCCTGCCGGCGCTGCCGGCTCCTTGTTACCTCTTGTTTTTTCACTACATTCCCTCGCGTGAAGTGCCTGCATAAATCCACGCATCACTTCGCGGCGCGCTATGTCTGCCGGCGCTGCCGGCTGATTTTGGTGTATAGCTTGAAAAGCTTTACTGCAATAACAATAATATGCACATTTTTAAGGCGGACTATGCACCCTGTATGAAACTCCAGGCTTGCAGCTTCAAATTCAGGGACAATAGAAACATCTGTATGTTTGAGCTGTGTACGCTGATGAATTATACCCAAAAATCCATACACAATGCCGTTTATCACTCCGCACAGCACGCCGGTTGCCGCCGCGTCGCCGGTCGAGTATCTGAGCATCAGCTCAAGTCGTTCAAAGCATGCGGCATGCCGCGAAATATAATCAAGCAAAGCCCCAAAATCCTCCGAAAATTCCGAGTATCCATCAATAACAGCCTTGATGCGTGAAAGAACCGTTTTTTTTCCCTCTGTCCGTGGCGCATGCTCCTCTTTTCTCGGCTGAGGCTTTCTTTTCTTTTTCTTCTCCTCTTCAGGATAAATTTTAAATTTCAAAAATGCGATTTTTATACCAAGCTCTGAATGTGTACCCTGTTTTGTGCTGTCAAAGCCTACTGTCACACGCACCGGCACCAGTATTATTGCGGCGGCAACCGCCGCTAACGCCGCCAAAACATACCACACCGGCCGCACCTCCTAAATTCATCTGACTACTGCCGTATAACCGGCACAAATTCCGGCGCTACCGCTAATTTTCATGTTATATCCTCTATTTCCATCTGCTCATATTCAGCATTAATCTTTGAAAAATCCACTGCCGGCAGATCCTCCGGTGTTTTCAGTCCAAAGCAGCGCAGGAAATTCTGCGTTGTCCGAAACAGTATCGGGCGCCCGGGTGCGTCCAGCCTGCCGCATTCCTCTACCAGTCCGCGTTCCACAAGGCGGTTCACCGCGCCGTCCGAATTGACTCCGCGGATATATTCAACCTGTCCCTTCGTAATCGGCTGCTTGTAGGCTATAATTGCCAGTGCCTCCATAGCCGCATTAGAAAGCGCCTGTCTGCGCTGTTCTCCGAGTATATCCTGTATGTACGCATAATACTCGGGCCGTGAGCAGAGCTGATAGCCTTCATCGATTTCAATTATCATAAGCCCGCGCAGCTCCCGGTCATACTTATCCTTCAGCCCGGATACCGCTTTGATTACCTCCTCAATGCCAACCTCCAGCACCGAGGCAAGCTTTGCCGCCTTGACCGGTTCACCTGCGGCAAATAATATGCCCTCAATGGCACACTCTATATTCACATTCTCCATACTGCCGTCAAAAACCCTTTCTTCACACACTGTACAGAACAAATTCCTTTTGTCTGTCATCATATTCGCTTCTTATCTTATTAAGCTTTATCATTTCAAGAACTGCAAGAAAAGTAGCTATCATCTCCGGCTTTGAATCCTCCGGCCGAAAAATTGTGTTAAAGCCGACTTTGCGTGATTTTGCAAGGTATTTGCATACCTTTTCCACCATATCCTCTACCGAAACCTTTTCTCGTCCCACAATACCGGAAAAGGAGCGTTTTTCAGGCTTTTTCCTGCGCTCGCGCCGCGCCATTATCGCAGAAAACGCCTCTATAAGCTCGTCCACCTCATGACGCCGGTTATATTCGGGCAAAGGAAAATCAATCTTTTCCTCCGGCTTGAAAAACATATATCTTGTAGAAAATTCGGACTTTCTGAGGCTCTGCGACGCTTCCTTAAACAGCTTGTACTCGGCAAGACGCCGCGCAAGATCCTCACGCGGATCCTCCTCCTCGTCCTCCTCCGGCTTCGGCAGCAGCATTTTAGACTTTATATACAAAAGCTGCGCTGCCATCACAAGAAATTCGCTCGTATCCTCAAGCGCAGATTCCTCAATTCCCTCTATCGCCTCAAGATACTGTTCGGTTATCTCCACTATCGGAATATCATAAATGCTGACCTTGTTTTTGGTAATAAGATGCAAAAGCAGGTCAAGCGGTCCGTTAAAGCTCTCAAGCTTATACTGAATTTTTTCCATAAATTTTATTTCCTATACCCGCTCAGAGAAAAATTCCGAGCAGCGTCATCACAGTACGGTCTATCAGCCTTAAGAAAAAATATACACCCGTACCGATTATCTTGTCAAACACGCCGAAAATCGAAAGCGCCATAATAGCGAAAATTACAAACTGCTCATAACGCAGAATTGTATAATAAATTTTATTCGGTATCAGAAGTCCCGCAACCTTAAAACCGTCAAGCGGCGGCAGCGGTATAAGATTAAACACCATAAAGCACAGGTTACGCCACGCAAATACATATATTACGGTGCTGAGCAGCTTTGTGGGCAAATTGAATTTTGCAAACACAAACAGCAGAATATACCCTATCAGCATGCCGAAAAAGGCGAGCAAAAAGTTTGAAAGAGGACCTGCCGCCGCACACAGCGCCATGCCTTTTTTTCTGTCCTTGTAATAGTTCGGATTAATGACGACCGGCTTTGCCCATCCGAAGCCGGTAATTATCATCAAAATCGTGCCCACAATATCCAAATGCGCCAGCGGATTCAGTGTAAGCCTGCCCTGAGCGCGCGGCGTCGGATCGCCGAGCTTGTCCGAAACCCATCCATGCGAGCATTCGTGAACCGTCAGCGCCAGCAGCGTTATCGGCACACCAAGCAGTATATTTTCTATGTTAAGCATTATTTCCCTCCGTCAATGCGTGTTATTTAATGACTGCCGAATAATCAAAAAATGTTGTCGCTATGCGACACAT
>CAMFCK010000182.1 GCA_945948775.1 uncultured Clostridia bacterium | reverse complement strand
GAGAAAATATCGGACGGTCAGGTAAAGGTGAGAAGCAATATTATGCTGGAGCTGCTGCCGTTTGTGGCAGAAATTATAGTGCCTTTGGTGGTGTTTATGTCGGTTACAGATCTTTTTCTCGGCGAGATTCAGGAGGATAGCTTAAAGTCTGTTCTTATGCGTCCGATAACTCGCTTTAAGGTGATGACATCAAAAATACTTGCGTCATTTTTTATGGGCGCAATATATTTTACGGCTATGTTTTTTGTATGTACTGCGGTACAGCTTATATCGGGCGGAAAAGTTGCGTCGCTGATAATTCCGAGTGCGCTTGCATATCTTATAGATCTTGTACCGATGTTCTGCATTGTGCTTATGGGTACGCTTATAAATATGCTTGCTGCAAGTCCGTCGCTTGCCATGCTGCTTTGCATAGGAGTGTATGCGCTGATGAAGTACATAAATTATTTTGTTTCTCCGTTGGGGCAGGTGATATTTACGGCATATCTGGGCTGGCATAAGCTCTGGATAGGGACAACGATTCCCGTATATGCTCTTATATCAAATATTCTTGTAATTTTCGGAACTATGTTGATTTTTTACACGCTTTCGTATATACTGTTTGAAAGGAAGGAATTTTAGGAAGGATACAGAGCGTTATGAAGATACGCAGGCGTTTTACAATTTACAATATAATCATGCTGATGACGCCTATTATGCTGATAGGCGTTGTTTCGGTTGGTTTTTTACTGGTATTTGTGATGAAATATCCCGTGGAGCAGCTGCAGCTGCCTCGTGCGGCGCTGATTAACCCTAGAGTATTAAGCCGGGCTATCGGCGCTTTTTTTCAGGATAATCCGAGTGCGCTGGGCGTGGCGCTTTTATGGATAGGACTATGTCTTCTGATAATAATAGTGACAACCACGGTTGTGACGATGCTCATGTCGCGCAGTATAAAACGGCCTATAGACAGTCTTACACGTGCGGCGGAATGTGTGAGGCGCGGAAATCTTGGATTTGAAGTGATGGGCAGCGATTATGATGAGGTGGACAGGCTGTGTACTGAGTTTGACAGTATGCGCCGCGCGCTCAGACAGGCTGCGAAAAAAGAGGAGCTTATGAAGCATGAGCGCAGCATGCTGCTTGCAAATCTGTCTCATGACCTAAAAACTCCCGTTACTTCAATAAAGGGATATGTTGACGGAATACGTGACGGAGTTGCAGATACGCCGGAAAAGCTTCAAAAATATCTTGATACGATATATCAAAAAGCAGAAATAATTGACGATATGGTAAACAATCTTTCGGTATTCTCAAAGCTCGAGCTTTCGCGGGTGGAATTTAAGTTTGAGTATGGCAGTCTTGGTGCATATTTAGAAGATTTTTGCGGTGAATACAGAATGGATCTTGAGCGGCATGACATTAGCCTTGAAACTGAGTTTGACGACAAGGGCGCTTTGGTTAAAATAGATTACGAGCAGATGGGCAGAGTGTTTGCTAATCTTATAGATAATGCCATAAAATACAAAAAGAACGGGCGCGGCAGACTGTATGTGAAAACCTTTACAAAAGACGGCGGAGTTTACGCGGAGCTTTCGGACGATGGGATAGGAATACGTAAAGACGAGCTGGAAAATGTATTTGACAGCTTTTATCGTGTGGACGGAGCGCGGAATATGAACATTAAAGGGAGCGGGCTAGGACTGGGAATTGTTAAGCAGATCGTAGAGCGGCACGGCGGCAGAATATGGCTGAAAAGCGATGGTGAAAACACAGGAACAAAAGCGGTTTTGTATCTGCCGGAGGTTCGTGCGGATATGAAAGGAGAAGTATGAAACGGGTTTTAATAATTGAGGATGACAAAAGCATAGCGGAGCTTGAAAAGGATTATCTGGAAATCAATGGTTTTTCCTGCACGATTGCGTCGCGAGGCACTAACGGACTGGAAATGGCTCTTGCAGAGGAGTTTGACCTGATAATAATTGACGTGATGCTGCCGGGTATGGACGGATTTCAGGTTATTTCTGCGCTCAGAGAAAAAAAGCAGACCCCTGTTATATTTCTTTCTGCCAAACCTGATGATATAAGTAAGATAAAAGGACTCGGACTGGGTGCGGACGATTATATGACCAAGCCTTTTTCGCCGAACGAACTGGTAGCAAGAGTAAAAGCGCATATACAGAGGCACGAAATACTCCGCAACGGGAAAAAGGACATAATTTCCGCCGGAAGCCTAATAATTGACAAGACCGCACACTCGGTTTCATCGGCAGGAAGGACGGTGGCGCTCACCGTTAAGGAATACGATTTGCTGCTGTTTCTGGCAGAAAATCCTAACCGCACATTTTCAAAGGATGTATTGTTTGACAGAATATGGGGGTTGGATGCAATAGGCGATATTTCAACTGTTGCGGGGTACATATTCAGCGCATTCGCGATAAGATCAATACAGAAAATGAGAAGCATATAGAAACTGTATGGGGAGTGGGATACCGCTTCCGTGAATAAAAAAGGCTGCCGCCGATTATAAAAAAGCTTTCGGCAGCAGCTTTGCTTATGCTTTATGTACAGTTTTACCGTTTATAACGGTTAGTATATTTTTTGCGGTAAAATCGAGCGGATATTTGTCAAACATAGCAAAATCAGCATCCTTTCCGGCTTCAATTGAACCTACGCGGTCAAAAATATCGCAGTTTTTTGCCGCGGCGGAGGTTATACCGCGAAGCGCAAGCTCCGGATCCATGCCCTCGCGCACGGCAAGCTGTGCGCACAAAAGCAGATTATCAGCAGTTATTTCGGGATGATCGGTGATAATTGCAACGCTTACGCCCTTTTCACAAAGAGCTTTATATATTGAAAAGCCAAGTGAGGCAAGCTCCGGCTTGCTGCGGTCGGAAAGCGTCGGTCCCAGCATTACAGGGACTTTTTTTTCAGAGAGTATATCTGCTATCGCTTCACCGTCGGTACAATGCTCTATTGTTACGCGTATGCCAAACTCCGACGCAAGACGCAGAGCGCTGCATATGTCATCCGCTCGGTGCGCGTGCACCTTTGCCGGTATTTCGCCGCGTATGACAGGTACAAGCGCGTCATTTTTCATATCAAATTCCGGTTTTTCATTTTCCTCGGGATTTTCACTCCAGAGCCGGAGCGCGTCGGAGTAATCACGCGCCTTGAAAAGAGCCTCTCTTATAAGCGACATTGTTCCCATCCGAGTCACCGGCGCTTGGTTTTTGTCGGTATAGACAGACTTAGGGTTTTCGCCCAGAGCAAATTTCATTGCCGCCGGAGCTTTTACAATCATATCGTCCACACA
>CAMFCK010000181.1 GCA_945948775.1 uncultured Clostridia bacterium | reverse complement strand
GGTAAGGTTCGCCGCGCATGCTCCGACGCCAAAAAGCTTTTCCAGCACACGCTCGTCCGCCACAATCACCCTCATGCCGTTTTCCCCCAGTATAAGGCGGTTTCCGCTGTCATAAAATCCGCAGGAACGCAGCTTTTTATTATGATAACAGAGCTCGCACGGCAGATACCTCGAATATATACGGCTTCTCAGCGCCGCAAGCGCACAGTACAAAAGCCACTCCGCTCCAAAAACGGCAAGAATTGCCGCCGCGCCGCCCCCTTTCGCCGATATAAACTCAGCGCCGCCGCAAAGCAGCATGGAGCTTATCGCAAAAACCGCAGCTGCTCTTAACATCTCTGACGGCGGTGCAGGCAGATACGCGCAGAACGCAATGCAAACCGCCGCGGCAGCCTTTACGGGCAGCATACTTAAAAATCCCATATGCGGCAGTACAGCCGCCACACCGTATAAGCCTCCGGCAAGCGCCGCTATCAGCCTTCTCGGAACCGATATGCGCCGATATACCGCCGAGGTAAGGCACAAGCACAGAAAATCTCCGAAAAAGTTTGCAAAAAATACCAGATCAATATAGATTTTCACCCAAAATCCCTCCCCGCCGGCATTGATATTTCGATTATATCAAATTTTACGGAAAAATACTGTCGAAGTCGCGTGGCGAATTATAGGAATTTATTGTCATACTAATCTGTATTCCGACGCTATATACTCTGATATTGTAAAATTTTTGCAAAAAATTACAGAAAATGCTCGGCTTGTCAGCAAGCTTCTCATGCAATATTTTATGAACAAAGAATAAATTTTTAACAATCTCATGCAAAACTGTTGAAAAAGCAGTTTAAAAAATGTATAATGATGATGGATACAAATAGAATAATGCTTAATAATAACTGAAACGGAGCTGTATTTATGTTCGGTAATGTCGCGCCTGCGCCTGACGCGCTTTCAGAGCAGGACAAAAGGGTATTCCGCGGCTACTATTGCTCGCTCTGCCGTGAGATAGGAAGCCGCTCACAGCCGGCAAGGCTCGGTCTGTCGTATGACATGACCTTTCTTGCGATACTGCTGTGCTCTCTTGATAATTCCGGTACGGATTTCGACGGCATGAGCCGATGCCTTCTGCATCCGTTTAAAACTGCGCCAAAAGCCGTTTCGTCAAAAGGACTTTCATATGCCGCTGATATGAGCGTGCTGCTTATCAAGGCAAAGCTTGCAGATGATGCGTCGGATGAAAAAAACCCTTTCTTCCGGGCTGCTGCGTCGGTAATTCATGACAGCTCTGTTACAGGCTATACTGCCGAAAGAGAAGCTATCGCCTCTCAGCTTGCGGCTCTTGCCGATATCGAGAGGCAAAATATACACGATCAGGACATGGCGGCGGACTGCTTTGCGGTATTATGCGCAAAGCTTTTCTCGCCGGAATTTGTCGGCGAAAAGGAAAGGGAAGCGCTCTACTGGCTTGGATATAATATCGGGCGGTGGGTATATATTATAGACGCATATGAGGATTTGGCGCACGATCTGAAAAAAGGCTGCTACAACCCCTTTGCCGGTGAAGGATCCTGCGAAAAATTCAAATCCGAGCAGGGCTCGCAGGTCGAGGAAACTCTTTATTTTACACTGGCATCGGCAGCGGCGGCATTCGATCTTCTGCCGATCAGTCGCTATAAATCTCTGCTTGAAAATATAATTTATATCGGATTAAGCGCGCGGCAAAATTATGTGCTGCACGGTCCGAGAAAGGAAAAAAGGGTATGAACCCATATGAAGTTCTGGGCGTCAGTCCGAACGATGACGAAGAAACAATAAAAAAAGCCTTCCGCAATCTGGTGAAAAAATATCATCCCGACCGCTATGCAAACTCTCCGATGGCTGAACAGGCAAACGAAAAGCTCAAGGAAATAAACCTTGCCTACGACATGATAACCGGCAAGGCACAGCCGGAACAAAACACCGGCTACGGCGGATATAACAGCGGATATGGCGGATACTCCGGCTATGGCGGAGCCGGGTTTGAGGTAAGCTTTGAGAATGTCCGCAGGCTTATTTCCATGCGACAGTTTACCGCTGCTGAAAGCATGCTTGCGTCGCTTCCGAAGAATGCGGAATGGAATTATCTAATGGGGATAATCTGCTTAAACCGCGGGTGGTATTCGCGCGCAAGAGAATATATTAACCGCGCTGTTTCGCTCGAGCCGCAAAACGCGGAATACCGCGCCGCACAGGCGAATTTTTCTGCGCGTGCGGGGAACTTTCGTACCTACAGCACAAGAATAAGTCCATTTGCATGCTGCGTTACGAGCCTGTGCTGCTCAAATCTGTTCTGCCGGAGCTGTCTGTGCTGTTAACGAATTTATTAAACTATAGATAAAAGAAAGGGTATGCATATGAGCAAGGAACATATAACCTCCATCGGAGGTCAGGCAATAATCGAGGGCGTAATGATGCGCGGACCGTTCAAAACCGCTATGGCTGTCAGAAAATCCAACGGCGAGATCGAGTGCAGGGTTGATGAAAACGGTACAAAAACGCGGCACAAAATACTGCGTTTGCCGATAATACGCGGCTGCGTCAATTTCGTAGACAGCCTTGTAATAGGCATGAAGGCGCTGATGTTTTCCGCCGACTTTATAGATATTGAGGAGGAAGAGGAGGAGCAGGAGAGTAAATTTGACCGCTGGCTTGAGGATAAATTCGGCGACAAAATAAAGGATACAGTAATATATGTGAGCATCGTTTTTGCTCTTGCGCTGAGTATAGGACTCTTTATTCTGCTGCCGACGGCGGCAACCCGCGGCATAGAATGGCTGTTCAGCTTTACGCCGTTTCATGAAATCGCTTTGACAGGCACCTTCACAAGCGTTGTCGAGGGCATTTTGCGTATGGTAATATTTATAGGCTATCTTGCGCTTGTGTCGCAAATGCCGGATATAAAAAGGGTTTTTGAATACCACGGCGCGGAGCATAAAACCATCGCCTGCTACGAGGGCGGCGAGGAGCTCACCCCTGAAAATATAAAAAAATATACACGCTTTCATCCTCGCTGCGGCACCAGCTTTCTGCTGTTCGTTATGATAATCAGCATAATACTTTTTGCATTTTTGCCGCGTACAGGGGTGATTTTACGCATGGTTATGCGTCTTGCGCTGCTTCCCGTTGTTGCAGGACTGTCCTATGAGGTAATAAAGCTTGCCGGCAGACATCAGAAAGGCTGCATAAAGGCGCTTACCAAGCCGGGACTATGGCTTCAGCGGCTTACCACATGCGAGCCGGACGAAAGCCAGATAGAAGTAGCAATCGCGTCA
>CAMFCK010000180.1 GCA_945948775.1 uncultured Clostridia bacterium | reverse complement strand
GACGGGAACAGAATCCAAGTTGGAAGCATTTATGGAGCTTTTGGACGGATATGACATTGACGAAGCACGGGTGCTGACCGAAGTGGCGATATTCGCAGATAAGGTAGCTGTTAATGAGGAAACGGTGCGGCTTGGAAGCCATTTTGAGGAATTTTATAAAATACTGTCCTCGGATGAGCCGGCAGGCAGACGGCTTGATTTTCTTGTTCAGGAGATTAACCGCGAAATAAATACAACCGGTTCGAAAGCCAGCGATATTGAAATAGCGCGGTATGTGGTCGATTTAAAGGCTGAAACCGAAAAGCTCAGAGAACAGATTCAAAACATAGAGTAAAGGCAGGCTTTGCTGATGAAGCTGATAAATATAGGATTTGGGAACATGGTGGCGGCAGGACGGATTGTTGCGATAGTAAGTCCGGAGTCGGCGCCTATAAAAAGAATAATACGCGAGTCGGAGGACAAGGGCGTTTTGGTAAACGCAACCTACGGCAGGCGTACAAGGGCGGTGCTTATTACCGATTCCGGTCATGTTGTGCTCTCCGCATTGCAGCCGGAAACGGTAGCGCACAGATTAGACGAAACAGAGGAGCTGGAAGAGGATTATGAATAAAGGGGCATTGTTTATAATCTCCGGCCCGTCGGGTACGGGCAAGGGAACGGTCTGTGACGAATTGATACGGCGCGGCGACGTGTTTTTATCGGTGTCGTCAACTACGCGCGACAGGCGTGCAAATGAAATAGACGGTGTAACATATAATTTTACTACGCCGGATAATTTCCGCAGCATGATAGACAACGGCGAGATGCTTGAATGGGCTGAATATAACGGCAATTATTACGGCACTCCGAGGACTTTGGTTGAAAAGAAGCTTGCGCAGGGAACGAATGTAATACTTGAAATCGAGCCGCAGGGCGCGTTTAAGGTGCGTGAAAAGCTGCCGCAGGCGGTTTTGATATTTATTGTTCCGCCGTCAATGCAGATTCTGCGCGCAAGGCTCGTACAGCGCGGACGCGAAACGCCGGAGCAGATACAAAAGCGGCTTGCGGCTGGGAGTTTGAACAGGCGGAGCTTTATGACTACATAGTAGAGAATAACGACCTGCATGACTGCGTGAAGGAGATCTCACAAATCATGGATAAGGTTGTCAGAATGAGAAACAAGGTTTATACACTTCTTGAGGAAGCTAAAGCTGAAGATATATAATGAAAGGAAGTAAACAAATATGATTATCAAACCGGGAATAAGCACATTGGAGAAATGCGTTGACGACGGGTGCAGATATGTACTTGTAAACATGGCGGCAATGCGCGCAAGAATGATTGGCGAAAAGGGCGAGGGGCTTGTTGAATGCGACTCTGATAAGGCGGTTTCTATTGCCGTTGCGGAGATTGCGGCAGGAAAAATCGGATATACAAGGGCAAAGCCGGAGCAGCCGGCAGAACATGCACAGCCGGAGGAGCCGGCAGAACATGCACAGCCGGAGGAGCCGGAACAGGAGCAGCAAACAGCTCAGGACGAAGCGGCTGAGGATTGATGATTGTAAAGGCCGTTGTGAACACAGGCTCCCGTGCTCCCGATAAGCTTTATGATTATCTTGTGCCGGAAGAGCTTGAGGACAGAGTATGCGTCGGAAGCCGCCTTAAGGTACCGTTCGGAGCGCATAATAAGGAGATAGAGGCATATGTGTTTGAAATCCGCACGCGCTCAAGAGCTGCTAAGCTGAAAAAGGTTACTGCGGTTTATGACCGCGCCTTTGACGAAAATATGCTTGCGCTTATAAGATGGCTGAGGGATGAATGTGTCTGCACATATCTTGACGTGATAAAAACCGTAATACCGGCAGGAAGCGTCAATAAGCCGGAGGAATGGCTTGAGCTTAAGCAAGGAGCGGACATAGGCGGCGATGCCGTGCTTAAGGCAGTTTATGAAAACGGCGGTGCGTGTGAAATAAATTCGCTCATGTCGATGTTTGACGAGGATATTTCACGAAAAATCAAAGAGTACTGCAGCGAGGGAACGCTTGTAAGAAGCTTTCGTGATCATACAGATGTCAGAGAGCGCAGGCTGCGCGTTGCCTCGGCTGCGGATATTGCGGATATTGCAGATTCCATAGAGCAGTTAAGAGTGCGCAGAGCATATGTCCAGGCAAGAATGCTTGAGATATTGAGTACGGCGCAGAGAGTTTCGCTGGCAGATCTTGTGCGTTTTTCAGACGGCTCCTACAGCGCTGTACGGGCTCTGGAGAAAAAAGGGCTTATAGTTTTGCAGGATATCACCGTATCGCGTTCGCCTGTCGGAATACAAGAGCCGACGCAGAGCCGGAAAACGCTTACCTGCGAGCAGGAAAATGCATATAATGAGCTTACTGCGGCGCTTGATGCAGGCAGCTTTCGTGAATTTTTAATGCACGGAGTAACAGGCTCGGGTAAAACCGAGGTGTTCATGCAGGCGATTGAGCATACAGTGCAAGCCGGGAAAAAGGCGATCATGCTCGTTCCGGAAATAGCGCTCACGCCGCAGATGGTGGAAAGATTCTGCGCACGCTTCGGCTCGCGTATAGCTGTGTTTCACAGCGGACTCTCTATGGGAGAACGCTATGATGAATGGCACAGGATACGCGACGGGGGAGCGGATATAATAATAGGCGCACGCTCGGCGGTTTTTGCCCCGGCTGACAACATAGGCATTATCATAATTGATGAGGAGCATGAGCAAAGCTATAAATCAGAAATGCAGCCGCGCTACAGCACCCATGAGGCGGCAAGATTCCGCGCAAAGCAATACGGTGCGGTGCTGCTTTTGGCGTCGGCAACTCCGAGAATTGAAAGCTATTATGAGGCTGTGAAGGGAAATGTCAGACTTTTGCAGCTGAAAAAGCGATTTAACGAAAACGCTATGCCGGCAGTTACCGTGGTGGATATGCGCGCAGAGCTGGAAAAGGGAAACCGCTCGGTACTGTCGGAGCGGCTTATAAATGAGATAGAACAAAATCTTCTGCGTAAGGAGCAGACGATATTATTTTTGAACAGACGCGGCTTTTCGACCTTTGTTTCCTGCCGCAGCTGCGGATATGTGGCGGAGTGTCCGCATTGCAGTATTTCGCTGACATATCACAAATTCAGCGACACCCTGCGGTGTCATTACTGCGGATATACTATACCAAATTACGCAAGCTGCCCGTCCTGCAAAAGCAGTTTTATACGCTATTTCGGCGGAGGCACGCAGAAGGTCGAGGAGGAAATACGCAGACTCTTTCCCGAAGCAAAGGTCATGCGTATGGACAATGACACTACCGGCGGCAAGAACGGGCATCAGCGTAT
>CAMFCK010000179.1 GCA_945948775.1 uncultured Clostridia bacterium | reverse complement strand
TTATGTGTCGCATAGCGACAACATTTTTTGATTATTCGGCAGTCATTAAATAAGGTCTGACGTTGTGTATAAAAAACCGGCATATTGAAATGCACCCCAAAAGTGTCTGACTTTTGGGGTGCATTTCATTTTGTGGATTTCTGCATTATAAAGTTTTTATTTCTATAATAACAATGCTTTTCTGCGGTCTGCGATTAATGCAACAGCCAAATGTTTATTTTGTTACCGAAATGCTTTGATTTTTCTTTGCCGTACCGCAGATGCGGGCAGCAGCTTCTTCTGCGTCAAGCTGCTTTTGCAGATTTTCAAAGGCAACCGCTATCATAAGCTTTATACGGTTGAGCTGATTTACTTCGCTTGCGCCGGGATCATAATCGACTGCGACAATGTTGGATTCCGGATACTGCCTGCGAAGCTCCTTTATCATGCCTTTGCCGGTAACGTGATTGGGCAGGCAGGCAAACGGCTGTACACATACTATATTCGGAACGCCCTTATTTATAAGCTCTATCATTTCGCCGGTCAAAAACCAGCCCTCGCCTGTGGTATGACCAAGCTGCAGAACTGTGCTTGCGCCTGCTGCAATTTCGCTGATATGCTCCGGTGCGCGGTCGCGGTATTTTGTGCGCCCGAGCGCTTTTTTCATTGCCTTGCGGTATCGCTCTGCCGCCCATATTCCTGCATTGCATACAGCAGCGGACGCTGCCTTTGCACCGAGATTTTCATGCTTGAAATTGGCATTATAAAGGCAGTAAAGCATGAAATCCAGAAGCCCTGGCATGACAGCCTCGGCGCCCTCGCGCTCAATTACATCAATGATGTTGTTATTTGCACCGGGATGGAATTTCACCAGTATTTCGCCAACAACTCCGACTTTCGGTTTTCGGGCATGGTCATCGGTAGGTATTGCTGAAAAAGCATCAACTATTTTATTGACGGTCTGGGTAAGCTTCAGCTTTGAACGGCGGTTGGACACAATATCGTCATAAAGCTCCGCCAGCTGGTCGCGGTACACACGGTCGGTTGCGCCCTTGTCAAGCTCGTATGGTCTCGTTGCAAGCAGAAGCGTCATCAGCAAATCTCCGAAAACACATGCTTTTGCGAGGTCATTGAGAAGCAGGGGAGTGATCTTAAAGCCGGGATTACCCTCAAGTCCCGAAAGATTAAGGCTCACAACGGGAACGTTGGGATACCCTGCTTCCTTTAGCGCTTTTCTTATAAATGCTATATAGTTGGTTGCGCGGCAGCCTCCGCCGGTCTGTGTAATCATAAGCGAGGTGCAGGACGGATCGCATTTGCCGGATTTAAACGCGTTTATAAGCTGACCGGTAACAAGTATAGACGGATAGCAGGCATCGTTATTAACGCTTTTTAAGCCCGCCTCGACGTCCTCTGGCGATACGCTTTCAAGAACTATTGCATTATATCCGTTGACATTTAAAACCGCTTCAAACAGACGAAAATGAACCGGACTCATCTGAGGGAACACGAGTGTGTGACGCTTCTTTTCCTCCAGGGTAAAGGGTACGCGCTTCAGGGTATACGGCTCGATTTCAGCCGGTGTGAAATTGTTTTCAACGCGCTCCTTTACAGCGGCTTTAAGCGAGCGCACCCGAATACGCGCCGTACCTAGGTTTGATACCTCGTCGATTTTCAGCGTGGTATATATTCGTTCATGCGATTGCAGGATCTCCTGTACCTGGTCGGTAGTAACAGCATCAAGACCGCAGCCGAAGGAGTTGAGCTGTATCAGTTCAAGACGCTCGTTTTTGATCACCTCTGCTGCCGCTTCATAAAGCCGCGTATGATATGCCCATTGGTCAACTACTCTTATATCGCGTTCAAGATGTCCTAAATGTGCAACGCTGTCCTCGGTAAGTACTGCAAAGCCGAGGGAGGTTATCATTTCCGGAATACCGTGATTGATTTCCGGATCGACATGATAGGGACGTCCGGCAAGAACTATTCCGCGGGCATTATTCTCCGAGATCCATGCAAGCGTGAGTTCGCCCTGTTTTCGTATATCCGTTTTGAAGCGTGCAAGCTCCGCAAAGCCCTCCTGCGCGGCTTGCTCAATTTCTTTTTTGCTGATGCCGAAGCCGTCAAGAGCTTTTACAAGCTGTCGTACCGCTGAGGCTTTATCATCAAGGTTTATAAACGGATATAAGAATTTCATTCCCTCTGCGCGTACGCTGTCCATGTTGTTGTATATTACCTCGGGATATGATGTCACGATAGGACAGTTGTAATGATTGCCTGCGTCCTTGTATTCGACCTGCTCATAGGGTACGCACGGATAGAATATTGTTTTTACGCCGCTGTCGATAAGGCTTTGTATATGCCCGTGAGTGATTTTTGCCGGATAGCATGCCGACTCGGACGGAATGGAGTCGATGCCTCGTTCATATATGGCATGAGTGCTTTCGGGTGAAAGCCGTACCGAAAAGCCGAGCTTTGTGAAAAAGGTGAACCACAGGGGATAGTTTTCGTACATATTAAGAACACGCGGCAGTCCTATTACGCCCCGCGGAGCGTCTGCTTCGTTGAGCGGCTTATAGGAGAAAAGCCTGTCATATTTGTATTTGAACATATTGGGCAGCTCATCGCTTGATTTTGCAAGACCGGCACCCTTTTCGCAGCGGTTCCCGGAAATGAAGCTTCTGCCATCGGCGAATTTTGTCACCGTAAGACGGCAGTGGTTGGAGCAGCCGTTACAGCGTATCAGTTTGCCGGAGAAGGAAAATTCCTCAAGCTCAGCCGGGGTAATTATAGCGCATGCGCCGCAGGAGGAACGCTCCTTTGCGATAAGAGCCGCACCGAAAGCGCCCATGATTCCGGCGACCTCCTTTTCCGACACAAGCTCAAAGGCGCGCAGAATTGCGTCATTGTTAAAGGTGCCGCCCTGAACAACAATTTTTTCGCCCATCAGAGCCGGGTCGCGCAGCTTGATTACCTTATAAAGGGCGTTTCTTACAACAGAATAAGACAGACCGGCGGAAATATCTCCGACGGTTGCGCCTTCCTTTTGCGCCTGCTTCACGCGCGAATTCATGAACACCGTGCAGCGCGTGCCGAGGTCGACAGGACTTTTTGAGCCGAGCGCTTCTTTGGCAAAATCAGGCGCGGTGTAGCCGAGCGATTCCGCGAAGGTCTGTATAAAGCTGCCGCAGCCGGAGGAGCATGCCTCATTCAGCATTATCGAGTCGATAACGCCGTTTTTGATTTTCATGCATTTCATATCCTGACCGCCGATGTCTATGATAAAATCAACTCCGGGCAGAAAAAATTCCGCCGCCTTGTAATGCGCAATGGTTTCAATTTC
>CAMFCK010000178.1 GCA_945948775.1 uncultured Clostridia bacterium | reverse complement strand
CAGTGTTTATGCGGCATAATCCTCTTTGTGTTATTATACCGCAATCATCGATGCGACGGACAATGCCTGTTGCTTTCATATATGAATCTCCTTTGGTACAAATTACGATGTTATTATCTGTAAATCGGGGAGATTTATACTGATTTGATTTACTTTTTGATTTTATCATATGTAACGCCTGCTGCAGCTTCCTGACTTCCTCGGTTGAACGGTACTCCGCTGTTTTCTTTCTTATTATATTTCGAGCATATTTCATGTTTTTTGCGCGGCGCTATTGAAATGACGGCATTATTTTGGTACAATATAATCGGTATACGATTGTTATGTCGGACGGTGTCGGATATAAAGCGTCTCGTCAACAGATTGTATATACATTTTTATAAAGTCATATGTGATTATATGATACATATCAGCCGACCCGCGCCTGTCCTGATGGAGCGGTGCGTGAATACGGTTTTGTCATTTTAATCGGAGCGCATAATGGACGAAAAAGATATTAAAAAGAACGCCGTCACAAGCGTCATATGGAAATTTCTTGAGCGTATCGGTGCACAGCTTGTTTCTTTGGTGGTCTCGATTATCCTGGCAAGGATTCTTGACCCTACGGATTACAGCGTCGTCAGCGTTGTTACTATTTTCTTTACTTTTGCAAATGTATTGATTTCCGGCGGACTTAACACAGCGCTTATTCAGAAAAAAGAAGCGGATGAGGAAGATTATTCCACAGTGCTTCATGTCAGCGTGCTGCTTTCTTTTGTAATATACGGCGTGCTGTTTTTTACGGCGCCTCTTATTGCGCACGCTTACAAGCAGGATATACTGGTGCTGATAATCCGTATTATGGGTCTGTCTTTGCCCGTTACTGCGGTAAAATCCATATGGTGTGCGTATATTTCTTCAAATCTGCAGTTCAAAAAATTCTTCTTTTCCACCTTGGGCGGCACGGCGGTATCCGCTGTTGTCGGTATAGTTCTTGCGCTTAACGGTGCCGGCGCGTGGGCGCTGGTGGCACAGCAGATGTCAAACACCGTAATTGATACCTGCATCCTTATTGCTACCACAAGAATACATATAGTGCCGCGGATCTCTCCGAAAAAGCTTCAGGTACTTTTCAGATACGGCTGGAAGGTGTTTGTGTCATCACTTATCGGAACAGCGTATTCACAGATTGTGCCTTTGGTAATCGGCGTAAAGTACACAAAGGCAGATCTTTCATATTATACTAAGGGCAGAAGCTTTCCGGAGCTTATATCAACGACGACTACCAATACTCTTTCAGCGGTGCTTTTTCCTACCCTTGCCAAGTTCCAGAATGACAAGGAAAAGCTGCTGAGATATACAAGGCTGTTTATAAGGGTCGCTTCCTTTGTCTCGTTTCCGCTGATGCTGGGATTTTTGGCGGTTTCCGATAATTTTATCAGAGTTGTTCTAACGGAAAAATGGCTGCCCGCGTCGCCGTATATCAAGATATTCTGCGTTGCGTGTATGTTTGATATGATACATATTGGCAACTGCGAGACCATCAAGGCAATGGGACGGAGCGACATATATCTGATAATGGAAATTATCAAAAAGGTCGGCTATTTTCTTACCATATTCCTCTTTTTGTGGCTGACTGACACTCCGGAAGCATTGGCGCTTGCTTTTTTGGTGTGTACGCTTATTGCAATTGTCGTAAATGCTGTTCCCAACAGAATGCTTATCGGGTATAAGTTCAGGCATCAGCTTATGGATCTTTTGCCGAATCTTATAACTGCCGGCATTGAATGCGGCGCAGTGCTGCTGGTGGGTATGCTTCACATAAACGATGCGGTGCTGCTCATTTTGCAGATAGTTACCGGTGTTGCGGTGTATCTCGGAGTCAGCATTATAATTAAGAATTCCAGTCTGTTCTATATACTGAATTTCGTCAAGGGTCAGGTGCGAAGAAAACATGAAAAAAATATTTGACGCTGTCAAAAGAAGAATAATCTGGGGTATTTGCTTTTTTCTGCCGGTCAGAAAAAACAGGATTTTTGTTTCCTCCTATTACGGCAGGGGATACGGCGACAATCTGAAGTACATAGCGGACAGGCTTTGCGGAAAAAATGTTGAAGTCGTATGGCTTGTTAAAAACGAGAAGGAAGCAAAAACACTGCCGGAATGGATAAAGCCATGTATTGCGGACACCGCAAAGGCGATTTACTATATTACTACTGCTGGAGTTTGGCTTGACAACAGCCGAAAGGCGGTTTTCTATAAAAAGAAGAATCAGCTATACATTCAGACATGGCACGGCGGCGGCGCTCAGAAGCGGTGCGAACTTGACGCTGTTGACAAACTGGAACCTTATTATATAAAAATGTCAAAAAAAGATGCCGCAAACACGGATCTGATGATTTCGGAAAGCCGATTTATGACGGAGCTTTATCACCGTTCTTTCTGGTACGGCGGTCCGGTCTATGAGTGCGGTTATCCCAGATACGACATACTGCTTGACCACGGCAAGGATCTGAGACGGAAAGTCTACGGTTATTACGGTATCGACGAAGAAAAAGAGTTGGTGCTGTACGCTCCCACCTTCAGAGCTGACAAGTCCTTTGACGCCTACAACATTGATTTTGAAAGACTTCGTAAAAATCTTAAAAAGAGATTCGGAAGGGAATATGTAATTCTCGTGCATCTGCATCCTATTGTTGCTAATATAGAGGGCGGGATCGCCTATGACGGTGTCAATGTTATCAATTCCACTTTTTATCCCGATACGCAGGAACTTATTGCAGTTGCGTCCGTACTTATCGGAGACTATTCTTCGATCAACTATGATTTCAGCCTGAAAAAAGAGCCCGTGCTGCGATATGCTGCCGATCTTGCGCAGTATCGCAACGACAGAGACCTGTATTATCCTTTTGATGAGTATCCCTATCCGTGCGCTTTGAACAACGATGAACTGGAAGAACTTGTTCTGAACTTTGACGGCGAGAACTATATTTCCGGTCTGAATGCGTTTTTTGACGAGTTGGGTTCGGTTATTTGCCCGGGTGCATCGGAGAAAATTGCAGAGCTTATTCTTGATTATATACACAGCGGCAGCAAAGAGGATTTTTTTGAAAAGAACAGGGATAAGTTTATATATTGAACTGAGCATTGCACTGCAATTCTTACCGCGGACGGCACAGCTATTGGAAACTGTCGGATTTGCCTAAACTATCTATTGAGGCTGCCAAATCGGTTTTGACACATTTTTTCTTTTTTTCTTAAAAACTTTGAAAAAAGGTATTGACAAGGGAGAAGAAATTTGGTATACTAAGAAAGCTGTCGACGAGGGCGGGAGCCTGAGAGGCAGCAAAAA
>CAMFCK010000177.1 GCA_945948775.1 uncultured Clostridia bacterium | reverse complement strand
CCATATCCTTTATCCGGTAATAGCAATGCTCCCTGCCAAACGGCTCTGTCGAGTATACGTCCACCGCCGCTCCTGCTACACTTCCGGATTCCACCGCATCTGCAAGTGCCTCCTCATCAAACACCGCACCGCGCGCGACATTGACGATCACCGCGCTCTTTTTCATCAGTGCAAGCATTTGTCCGCTTATTATACCGCGAGTCTGTTCGGTAAGCGGAAGATGCACCGTTATTATATCCGATTCGGACATCAGCTGTTCAAGCCCGACGGTGCACATTCCCTTCTCCGGTGTCCGCTTCGTGCATATCACGCGGCAGCCGAACGCCTCCGCAATTTTTGCAACTCGTCTGCCGATATTTCCCATGCCGACTATACCCCACGTCTTGCCGCTAAGCTCGCAAAATGCCGGCGAAAGATGGTTTGCAATGCCGCTGTTTGTATATTCGCCGCTTTTTACAAAATCAGTATAGCTGCGCAAATGCATCACAAGCTCCAGCACAAGCGCTGCTGTAAGCTGCGCCACGCTGTCTGTGGAATATCCGACAACATTGGCAACTCCTATACCGCGGCTTTTGCAGTATTCAATATCAATATTATCATAGCCTGTAGCGGTCACGCATATCAGCCGCAGATTTTTTGCTGCCGCAAGGTTATGCGCTCCAAGCCTGATTTTATTTACGATAACCACTTCACAGTCCGCAATTCTTTCCGCTGCCTCCTCAGGCGCAGTATTGCCGTACACCTTAAGTGTGCCCAGCGCTTCAATCGACGCAAAGCTTATCCCCGTACCGAGAGTCTGTGCATCAAGCATAACTATCTTCATCATCTGTTCTCCTCATCCGTATTGACAATCTTTTCAAGCCGCTCATAAAGCTGCGGAAATTTCTTTTTAAGGTTTATCGGTACAAAATCGCGGTTTACAAAGCCATGGCGCGTAAATCCATCGGTTGTTATCTTCCCGTCAGAAAGTCTGCGTACCTTATATGCAAACGAGCAGCGCGCAGCGCTCAGTCCGCACAAGCTGCATTCAACCTCCGCGCGTTCCTCATAGCGCAGACCGTCATAATATTTGGCACCGGTTTCTGTAAGAGGCAGAAGTATACCCATCCTTTCCATTTCAGAATAGCTGAGTCCCGCCGCCTGCTTTATAAACTCTGTACGCGCCGCTTCAAACCACGGATAATAACGCGAATGGTGCATGATCCCCATCATATCGGTTTCCGCATAGCGCACCTCTAAAACAATAGTTGTTTTCATGCCTTTGCACTCCTTTAATTCACCCGCCGTCTTATGACTGCGAAGCACCGCTGTATACATATCCCTGTCCTGCGTCAATTGTAATAACCGTACCGGTTTTCAGAATACGTGTAGCATTTGCCGCGCCGGTAATCACCGGAATATCAAGCGCCATCCCGATTATTGCAGCATAGCACGCCTCGCCCTTTTCCTCGGTAACAATGCCGCCCGCCTTTTTCAGATAGCTTACCATATCGGGCGTAGTCTGACTGTTGACCACTATGGCTCCGTCGGTAAAATTACGTTCAAGCTCCTCAAGACTATCCGCCACGCATACCTTTGCCGTAGCATGCATTTTTGTTATTCCGGTGCCGCTTACCAGTATATGACCTACAAGATGCACCTTCATAATATTTGTTGTACCGCTGATGCCTATCGGCGCGCCTCCCGTTATAACAACAAGGTCACCGTTCTTTACAATATTTGTTTTCTGCGCACATTCCACCGCATGGTCAAAAAGCTCATCGGAATTATTGCGTCTTTCGCTGATGACCGGCACAACTCCCCATGAAAGATTTAACTGCCGGCGCGCCTTCTGGTTAATGGTCGGCGCGATTATCGGACACTGCGGCCGGAATTTTGAAATCATCTGTGCGGTGGTTCCGCCGTAGGTAAGCGCTATTATCGCCGATGCGTGAAGGTCATGCGCTGTAGTGCAGGTCGCATGGGAAAGCGCATTTGTAACGTCCATATTTGCAGTGTCAAGCGCCGCATTATTGAGCCGCTTCACATAATCTATATCGCGCTCGGTGCGCTCGGCTATAGTAGCCATTGTCTTTACCGTGTCTATCGGGAACTTTCCTATCGCTGTTTCACCCGAAAGCATTATTGCGCTTGTTCCGTCATATATAGCATTCGCGACATCTGTGGTTTCCGCGCGCGTCGGGCGCGGATTGCGTATCATGGAGTCAAGCATCTGAGTCGCAGTAATAACAACCTTTCCCGCGCGGTAGGTTTTCTTTATAATCTGCTTTTGTATAACCGGCAGCACCTCAAGCGGTATCTCAACTCCCATATCCCCGCGTGCAACCATTATGCCGTCGGATACCTTTATTATATCATCAATGTTTTCCACGCCCTCGGCATTCTCAATCTTGGATATTATCCGTATATACCCGCCATGATTCTTTTCCAGAATACTTCTGATTTCCAGTACGTCAGCCGCCGTCCGCACAAAAGACGCGGCTATAAAGTCCACCTCCTGCTCAATTCCGAAAAGTATATCGTCAACGTCCTTTTTGCTCATATAAGGCATGGAAAGCGATACATTCGGCACGTTCACTCCCTTAGAGTTTGATACCTCCCCGCCGCTTTTTACCTCGCATATGATTCTATCGGATTTTACGCTCAGTGCTTCAATTTCTATCAGCCCGTCATCTATAAGGAGCGTTGTTCCGGGCTTTATATCCTTCGGCAGATCCTTATAGGTTATCGAAACGCCGCTGCTGTCGCCTTCAACATCATCTGTGTAAAGCGTGAATTTACTGCCCTCGGTAAGCGTTGCTTTTCCGCCCTTAAAGCTTTTAACCCTTATTTCCGGTCCCTTGGTATCAAGCAGTATTGCAATCGGAAGATCAAGCTCCTCGCGTATTCTCTTTATCCTGTCCATGCGAACTTTAGCTTCCTCATGCGTTCCGTGCGAAAAATTCAGCCTTGCCACATCCATTCCGGCAAGCATCAAATCTCTTAATATCTTGTCATCATCGGTAGCCGGCCCCATTGTACATACAATTTTTGTTTTCCTCATAAAATTCTCCTCGTATAATAATTGCATACCGAAGCTGCGGTATATCATAAAAAACAAGGCCGCGTTTACAAAAACACAGCCCGTTATTACCAAATCAGGTTGACAGCTTCTTTGCCAATTCAATCATGTGCTTGGGGAGTTTCTTCTCCATTGCCAAGCCTTCCTCAATGTCCACATCAACTATATGGCTGTCCTGCATGCATACTATTCTGTTGGATTTGCCTTCAAGCAGAAGCTCAACGCATCTTGCTCCCATCTCGCTTCCAACAACACGGTCGCGTGCGGACGGC
>CAMFCK010000176.1 GCA_945948775.1 uncultured Clostridia bacterium | reverse complement strand
TGAATGCCGCTGTTTTTAGCTGTATAAACGCTGACGTTTGTGCCGGTTGATACTTCGGCGGAGGTTTCGGGCGGCTTTTTGCCGCAGCCTGAAAGACTGATAGCAAGCATTGATACCGCTGCTGTTAAACAAATTACTCTTTTTTTCATTGTCTTGTATTTTCCTTTCCTTAATTTATGCAATATCTGCCGAACCGCTGTACAATGTAACATATTCAAGCACAGTAATATAATAATTCAGCTCAGCGTCAATCAGATTGTTCTGCGAGGTAAAGTACTGCTCCGCTGTCTCTATATATTCATTCGAGGTTATCATGCCAAGCTCGTATTGCAGGTATGAAGCCTCGGTATTTTCGCGTAAAAGGTCAGTATATTCGTTAAGATATGAAACGGTTTCCTTAAGAGTAAGTATGTTGGAATATAGGGAAGCTATGTTGTATTTCAATGTATTTTCGCTGTCGGCAAAGCCTGCCATTGCATTTGCATATGTAGCCTTTTCAATGCTGTAATTCAGCTCGTTGATGCTGTACCAGCCTCCGGCAATTTTAAAACGCATTTGAGCAAGCTCGCGGCCTTCATTTATACTTAAAAATGAATTTTGTTCCTTTGCAAGCTCTACCGCTGTAGCTGCGTCTGCATATGTAAGCTCACGGCTTGTAAATTCACCGGAAATTGTAATTGCGGTATCCTCCGGCACGTTAAGGGTGTTTCTGAGATCAATAAGGGAAAGCTCGGATGTGCGTTCTGCCTGATTTAGAGAATTTTGAGCATTTGTAACTGCAAGCTCAAAGCTTTTCAGCTCAAGACGGGAAATTGTACCTTGTTCGTATCTTGTCTTAGAATGTTCATATTTTTGTTTTGCATTTTCAAGATTTGTCTGTGCGGTCAGAATTTTTGACTTGGAATTTAGATATGTATAGAAGTTCTTTTTAACTGTGGTTTTGAGTGAATTTTTTTCGCTTTCAAGGTTTCGCTCTGCCTGAGCTGACTGTATCTGCGCCGCTCTGTATGCATAACCTGATTCCACAAGAGCTTCATCAAACGATGAACCTGAGGACGAAAATTCGTTGTAGGTTCTGCGTGCCTGATTTTCCGAATGCTTACTCTTATCCAGCTCTGTCTGCGCCTTTTCTATCTTAGGTGAATTGGCCAGCGCATACTCTATGGCCGTGTCAAGTGTCAGAGTAAGCTGCTGTGTCTGCTCATCGGCAAACGCCGATACTGATGATATTATCATGATAGCTGCTGCCAGCAATAGGCTTATTTTCTTTTTCATAAAAAAACCTCCTGTGGTTATATTTTTTTGCGAAGCCCCCGCAATTTTTGTGATGTGATTATTTTAAAACCATATTATAGACACTGTCAAGATGTTTGAATATTATTTTACAAAGAGTTATCAATTTGTTCACAAAAAAAAATTATTTTATTCATTATTGGAAAAAGCACAAAAAAAGACCGGAATAGCCTAATACGGCAGTCCCGGTTTTATATGCTGCTATTGAGGAGGCTGTTTGTTTCATGAATTGTAAATTTGCTGCCATTTTTGCAGACAGTTTTCAATATCACAGCTTGTATCAATATAATGAACGTTTTTAAAACTTTTGATCTTGCTTTCTCGAAAGTCCTTCTGGTCTGCTATAAATCTGCGGCAGACCTCCTGATAATCAGGATTTAGCTGTTTTGATTCGCGTTCTATGCAGCGCAGCAGCCTTGTTTTGTCGTCAACAATAAGGTAAACAATATGAACCATATCCGAACCGTAGTGTTCCATGATACCGTGCGCTCCGTCAAGGGTGGTTATTAATATATAATCCTTGTCATCGGAAACATCAAACTTCAAGGTGAAATAATACCATATACCTTTTGTTGTAAGATATTGACGCTTTTCTATCACCTGACCGTTAGCCTCAAAAGCCTTAAGCTGCTCCACAGTAACGAAATTATAGTCTGTGCCGCTCGTTTCATTGACTCTTTTAGGGCGCGTTGTATAGGGAACAGCGAGCTGATAAGATTTCTTTATACATCGTATCCTTGCCTGATGCACTTTTTCCGACAATACAAAATATTCTGTTCACGGCATTTACCTCTTATGCAAACCTGCCGGCATAGAACCGGGCAATTATTATATCTTTAATTATCATACCATGTTTATTATTTGATGTCAAGCAAATCATACTGCCGTTTTTTATTAATAAAAAAGACACGGTCAACGGAAATACGCCGAGCGTGTCTTTGCCGATGTGTTCGAAATATTTCCAAAAAACATCGGGATAGGGCATATTAAAAGTTATTGTTTTTCAAAAACATCTTTACCGAGTCCGCAGACGGGGCAAAGCCAATCCTCCGGAACATCCTCCCACGGAGTGCCGGGAGCTATACCGTTGTCGGGATCTCCGATTTCGGGATCATAAACGTATCCGCACGGACAAACATACTTTTCCATAGAAACTGTCCTCCAATCTTAGCCGAAGTATCTCTTGAGCATACCCTCGAAGCCTTTTCCGTGTCTTGCTTCGTCCTTAGCCATTTCATGAACGGTATCATGGATCGCGTCATAGCCAAGCTCCTTTGCTCTTTTTGCAAGCTCGAGCTTGCCGGCTGTTGCGCCGCATTCAGCCTCGCTTCTGAGCTGAAGGTTTTTCTTTGTATCAGCGTATACAACTTCTCCGAGAAGCTCTGCAAACTTAGCTGCATGCTCAGCCTCTTCAAGAGCAGCCTGCAGATAGAATGCGCCGATTTCGGGATAGCCCTCGCGGATAGCCTGACGGCTCATTGCGATATACATACCAACCTCTGTACATTCACCCTCAAAATTAGCCTTTAAACCATCATAAACATCAGGCTCAACCTTATCCTTTGCGCCTACGCCGATAACATGCTCGCAGACAAAGTTCAAAGTGCCCTCTTCCATAACAGTAAACTTTGAGCCGGGAACTCCGCACTGGGGACATTTTTCAGGGGGTGTATCTCCTTCGTGAACATATCCGCATACCGGGCATACATACTTTTTCATAATTTTTTCCTCCATATTCATTAAAATTAAGAGCATTGCTCTTTTTTACAACTGCTGCATACTCCGAAAAAGGTAAGCTGGTGTCTTTGTGCAACCAATCCGCACGGCAGGGAAGAATTGATTTCAAGCTCCGGCATATCCAAATCAATTATCCGGCCGCAGCAGGTACAGCAATAATGATAATGCTGACTTGTGTCTGCGTCAAAATGATCCGGCCCGTCGCCTACGTCCACCCTTTGTATAAGCCCTTGCTCCTGAAACAGCCGTAGATTACGGTAAACGGTTGCAAGCCCTATTCCGGGGTAGTTCTTCTTCAATTCCGCA
>CAMFCK010000175.1 GCA_945948775.1 uncultured Clostridia bacterium | reverse complement strand
TACTCTGCACGAATATATACATATCCCTGGTCTGCGCCGATCGCATAGCCTGCAATTGCCATAGCCTCGATTACCGAATGCGGATCTCCCTCAAGAATTGAACGATCCATAAACGCGCCGGGGTCGCCCTCGTCAGCATTACAGCACACATACTTTTTCTCATTTTGTGAATTATAGGCAAACTGCCATTTCAATCCGGTCGGGAAGCCGCCGCCGCCGCGTCCGCGAAGTCCGGATTTCTTTATCTCCTCGATAACCTCCTCGCGCGTCATTTCGGTAAGACATTTACCAAGCGCCATATATCCGTCAAACGCTATGTACTCGTCGATATTCTCCGGATCGATAACGCCGCAGTTTCTCAGCGCCACTCTCTTCTGCTTTTTATAGAAGTCAACCTCCTGCAGGCTCTTGATATTATCCTCCTGCACGGTTTCCTGATAAAGCAGACGCTTTACAATACGTCCCTTAAGCAGATGCTCCTCTACTATTTCTTTTACGTCCTCAACCTTTACGCGGCTGTAAAAGCAGCCCTCAGGATAAACAATCATAACCGGTCCGAGCGCACACAGACCAAAGCATCCTGTTTTAATAACCTTGATTTCCTTCTCCAATCCGTTTGCTGCAAGCTGTGCTTCCATCTCTTTGATGATAGCATCGCTGCCGGATGACGTACATCCTGTACCGCCGCAGCAAAGGACATGACCTCTTACCATATCCATATTATAATCGCAGTCCTTTCTGTCAGATTAATTGGCTCCGCTCCGGCTTTGCACCGCGGGAGCACCTCTTTTGGGAATACCTGTTAAAAGATTGTATCCCCTTCCTTTACTACTGCGCGGCTCCGATTGTATATTCCGTAACCACTCTTTTATTTACGATATGCTCGCTCACTACCTGTTTTGCCTTTTCGGGAGTCATTTTAACATATGTAACCTTTTCTTCGCCGGGTACCATTACCTCGACAATAGGCTCCAGACGGCATACGCCGATACAGCCCGTTTGTGCGACCGTAACATGCTCAAGATTTCTTTTTGCAACCTCCTCAACAAAAGTGCTCATCACCGGGCGTGCTCCGGCAGCTATTCCACAGGTTGCCATGCCGACTACAATACGAACGGAATCTTCGCTGTCCTTGCGCATCGTTATATTACCGAGCGTCCTGTTTCTGATTTCCTGCAATTCAGCCAAGCTTTTCATTCAAAATATCCTTCCTTTCCGCTAATGTTTCAGTTATTTGTATATAGAGAAGCTTCATTTTCCTTTAAATATTCCAAAAGCCATACCATCACCTCATGCTCCGCAAGCGATACTCCGCCGAGTATCTCCTTTATCTGGCGGGTATCAAGGCAAAATTCGCGCCCGTCCACCCTATGCGTATACAAAATATCCACCATTTCGTGTGCTGTTATCAGCTGGTGCATAGTTGATACCATATCTCCGAGCGGCTGACGGTCGATGTGCGAATATCCGAATACCGCGCAAACTCTTGTCCCTTTTCCCGGCTCTGACTCTATCCGAAATTCACCGCCGGTCTGCTCCGCAGCAAGCTTGAAAAGCGGTATTCCAAGTCCCACGCGTCTTGTGGTACGGCCGGTAGTAAACGGATCGCATACGCGTGCGAGCGTATCCTTATCCATTCCGCAGCCGTTATCGGTTACTGTAATAGTCAGCTTATCCTCTGCCGAATCCTCGTCCACCTCAACTCCGATCTGCGACGCTCCTGCCACAATGGAATTTTGGACGATGTCCATAATATGTAACGACAGCTCTTCCATATCAATATTTTGCCAGTATACCGCCGATTTCGCCCTTGGTGAGACGTCCGTAAACATCGTCGTTTATGGTAACTACCGGCGCAAGACCGCAGGCACCCACACAGCGCGTTGCATCAAGCGAAAATTTTCCGTCCGGCGTACATTCTCCGACGTCTATCTTCAGGATATCCTTTATCTCCTGCAGAATATCACCCGAGCCCTTAACATAGCATGCCGTGCCAAGACAGACTCCGATTTGATATTCACCTTTGGGGTTGAGCGAAAACTGCGTATAAAAAGTTACAATACCGTAAATCTCCGCCAAAGGTATGTCCAATCCCTCGGAAATCATTTCCTGCACTTCAATAGGCAGATATCCGTAAATGTCCTGCGCCTTGTGCAGAACCGGAATTGCAGCGCCCGCTTCGCCCTTATGCGCCGCGATGACCTTTAAAAGCTCAGCCTCCTGCTCCTTTGTGCCTTTAAAGGGGATTGTATTGGTTTTCTCCATTTATAGACCTCCTGTCTTATTAAACATATATTTCATTATATCATCATTTATGTTGATTTTCCATCAATCTTCCAGAAAAAAATAATTTAGTTATTTCTGCACAAAAAAATCCACGACTGTTTGTGCGTTTTTTTTTAAAAGCTCGAGAAAATATTCTCTTTCAGCTATATTTTCAAGATAATGCGCGTCGGAGCTTGTCAGAATATTGAAGTCCTTGTATTCAGGAGCAAGCTGGCTGCGGTTTTTTTCAGTTATTTCAAGCGTTGAAACACACAGATCCGGCGGCAGAAAGCCCAGATTGGACAATACAGAATAGCTTGACCGGTCGATATGCGCCGGGACCGCCGCTCCGCCCAGTCTGCGAACTGTATCGACAAGCGCATATATATCAAGCCCGGACGCCGAAACAAGCAGATTTTCCTCCTCGCCGACAATGTTATCCTGAGCGTCCATGTAATACTGATGTCCGAAAATTTCAGGACGGTTTTTTACCGGCGGGCTGCTTGCTTTTATGATCCGCTCCAGCTCATATGCGCCCTCAAGAGTCGGAAAATAGCATGCAACATGCACCTCCTCCGAGGTTTCCGCCTCCAGTCCCGGCACAACAAGAATATTATCCCCGGCCGCCTCCATGACAGCCGCCGCATTTCCGCAGGAATTATGGTCGGTGACGGCAATCACATCAAGCCCCTTTATAATTGCCATATTGACAATGTTATTCGGCGTCATGTCATTGTCGCCGCAGGGTGAAAGCGCGGAATGAATATGTAAATCATAATACAGCCTGATTTTTACCAGCCTCCTTTGCTTATATTCCCAGCTCCGCCAGCCTGTATGCAAGCTCATATGCAGAGCTGTCGCTTGTAAGCAGCGGAATATCCTCTGCGTCCGCCTTTTTCATCGCGGCTTCATCCGGTTTTTGTCCGTCGCATAAAATCACGCATGCCGCTTCAGTCAGAACAGAAACCGCCACTATATTTATATTCGTCTGAATTGTTATCCATACATTCGACTCCTGAATTCGGCTCATCGCAAGGCTCAGCAAATCGCCTATGTAGCAGCCGGACACCTTCCT
>CAMFCK010000174.1 GCA_945948775.1 uncultured Clostridia bacterium | reverse complement strand
TGCATCTGGATCTGCTCCAACAAATTTGTATCCATTATTCAATACCTCCTGCCGCTTTACACACTTTGCCGTATTCCTCTATGGAAAGGTCAAGCTCCGGGAAAATTGTTCCCTGACAAAGCGCTTTTGAAGGATCATATACCGTTTTCAACATTTGAATGGGTACATATGCATAGCCTACACATCCGCAATACATATCTTCTGCGTCCGGACATGGACAGGGCTTATTATTTATGTTATTCTCCAATGGTGCAACACTCCTTTACAAAAATCAAATCAGTCGATTTGTATTAACATAATATGCGGTTTTAGGAGATTATGTGAACCTAATATAAACTGGGAGTTTTTTTGGACAGCTTGTGCTCTATAATGCAAATATAAGATAGATATTGCAGAAAGGAATGATGAACATGTCAGCAAGAAGCTATTACAGAGCGTGCCGTACAGCAAAAGAAGTATCTGTCAGCAGAATACGCCGGGATATGCAGAGGAATATGTGTATTCTTACAAGGGGAGTATATTTGGCAGCAGCATTGGTATTTGTATTTGGAGTATGCATGGGAAATCTGGAGTTTTTGGCAATCAGCGGTGCGCTTGCTTTGTTTGGCAAATCGCAGCAGGGAGGAAACATGGATGAATGATATGAGTTTTTCTGATTTGATTTTAGCTGCTGACGGGGAGTATGACGAGGTGATAAGGACAGCTCAGCGTGAAAACGGCAGGGAGGAGAATATTGCTCTTAAGTATCTTGTCAAAAGTTTTGCTGCCAAGGCGAAATCGGCAAAGCGTCAATAAACAAAAACAAGCGGTAAATGCCGCTTTTTTTGTTTGGGCTACGGCAGTGATAATATGACAAAAACAGTTGAAAATATAGATATAATATCAAATTGCCTGCATTGATGTATTTTGTTTATTTTACATAAAAATGCCGCCAAAATCAATAATAATTAGACATTTTGCCGAATTGGTTGCCGCGGGGAAATGACACAATTGTAAAAACAAGAGCAAATCCGCATAAAAATGTTGCTTTTGCTCTTGAAACGGAGTGTGGATTGTGATAAAATAGTTGAGAATTGTTGTGAAAAAGTTCATGACCTGAGATTTGATTTATACCGGAATATGACAGAAAGGATAAAAATTATTATGTTTGATGTTGAAATGACGAAACATCTTGCAGAGCTTTCAAAGCTTACCTTTACAGAAGAAGAGCTAAAAAAGGTTACTGCGGAAATGACCGACATTATTGCTTTAATGGACAGGGTTAAGGAAATTGATCCGGCACTTGAAACCTATGCGCTGCCTGCGGTTCGGTATGATGAACTGCGCAGGGATACGGCACGTGAGTCGCTTGACACCGACAAGATAGTTAAAAATGCAAAGGCTGTAAAAGACAATGCTTTTGCGGTTCCGAAGGTGGTCTGATTTAACAGAAAGAACAAAAGAATATGCCGGCAAAAACACGGCGGAAAGGAAATTCGGCTAATGGCAATAAAAGAATTAAAACAACAGCTTTTGACAAAAAAACTCGGAGCGGCAGAGCTTTGTAAAAGCTATCTCGATAAGATTGAAAAGGCGGACGGAGAAATAAACAGCTTTATCACCGTATGCCGCGAGGAAGCGATGGCGGCTGCCGAGGCGGCGCAGGCGGCAATTGACAGCGGCAGCGCAGGCGCGCTTGCGGGTATCCCGCTTTCGATTAAGGACAATATCTGCACTATGGGTGTGAAAACTACGTGCGCGTCAAAAATACTTGAGGATTTTGTTCCGGTTTACAATGCGACCGTTATGGAAAAGCTGAACGCCGCAGGCGCGGTCATGCTCGGAAAGACAAATATGGACGAGTTTGCAATGGGCGGAAGCTCGCAGACCTCTTATTTCGGAGGAGTTCACAATCCGTTTGATACCTCATGCGTTACGGGAGGCTCATCAGGCGGCGCGGCGGCATCCGTTGCGGCAGGCTTCTGCGCGGCGGCTCTCGGCTCCGATACAGGAGGCTCGGTAAGACAGCCGGCGGCGTTTTGCGGAGTGACCGGCTTAAAGCCGACCTACGGTGCTGTATCACGATACGGACTGATCGCGTGTGCGTCAAGCCTTGACCAGATAGGCGTTCTGGGCGACAGTGCTGAGGATACAGCAATTGTGCTTGACGTTATCGCGGGAGCGGATGAAAATGACGGTACAACCTCACAAAAAGCGTCAGGCAATTATACCTCGATGATCGGCGCAGGAATAAGGGGAAAGAAAATAGGTATTCCGAAGGAGTTTTTCGGAGAAGGCATTTCAGACGAGGTGAAAGAGGCTGTCATGAAGGCGGCGCGCTTCTATGAGGAGGAGGGCTGCACGTTGGTTGACGTTTCAATGCCGAGTCTTAAATATGCCGTTTCGGCATACTATCTGATTTCCTCTGCTGAGGCTGCGTCCAATCTTTCGCGCTATGACGGCATAAAATACGGCTACCGCACCGATTATGCAGAATCATATCAGGAGCTTATCAAAAAGACGCGCAGCGAGGGCTTCGGCGACGAGGTGAAGCGCAGGATTCTGCTTGGAAATTACGCGCTCTGCAGCGGTTATTATGACGCTTATTACAACAACGCTTCGCGTATACGCAAAAAGATAATCGGCGAATATGCCGAAATATTTGAAAAATGTGACGTTATTCTCACCCCTACAGCGCCGACAACGGCTTATAAAATCGGTCAGCAGGAGAATGATCCGGTAAAGATGTATCTTGCGGATATCTGCACCGTTACTGTGAATATTGCAGGGCTTCCGGCAATTTCTACACCCTGCGGCTATGACGCGGCAGGCATGCCTATCGGTATGAGCCTTGTGGGTAAGGCTTTCTGCGAGTCTGAGATAATCGGCATGTGCGACGCTTATGAGAAAGCATTTAAAAGACAGGAGGTAAAAAGATGAGATACGTTCCTGTAATCGGACTTGAAATACACGCAGAAATGCTTACTAATTCAAAGGTGTTCTGCGGCTGCGCAAACGAATTCGGCGGCGCGCAGAATGACAGAGTATGCCCAAGATGCTCCGGTATGCCGGGCACGCTTCCTGTGGTCAATCAGGGCGCTGTAAGGCTTGCAGCACGCGCCGGCTTTGCGCTTGAATGTACTGTAAACAATTATTCGGCATTTGACCGTAAAAATTACTTTTATCCGGATCTTCCTAAGGCATATCAGATTACTCAGTTTCAGTATCCTATATGTACAAACGGTCATATACGCGTATGCGATACCGATATACGCATAAACCGTATTCATATTGAGGAGGATGCCGGAAAGCTTGTGCATGACGATTATGAGGGCATTTCAATGGCGGATTATAACCGCTGCGGCGTACCGCTTATTGAAATT